>JAWOGU010000389.1:0-2819 GCA_046496595.1 Chloroflexota bacterium | reverse complement strand
CACGGCCCACGGCTTCCTAAACAACGCTTATCGGCGCTTCGTTGGGTTCGGCTTCGTTCTCTGCGTCATTTTCGGCCAGGGCTTTTTCCATGTTAGACACGGTCTGCGCCACATTTTCAATGGCGACGCGCTGCTTGCGGTAAAGGTCGCTTTCGCTCATCGCCAGGCGGCGGGCAACGTCGCGCACGCGGCGGCCCTGCACAAACTTGAGTTCCAGAATGTTGTAGAGAATCCATTCCGTGGTCGATAAATTGCGTTCGCCTTCCGGTTTTTGTAGTTCGATGGCGTCTGCCAAAATGGCGCGCAGGGCGTTGGTAGGGTTGTTGCCATGTTTTTCCTGCGCTTGCTGCACAAGCTGGAGATCAAGCAGCGGGCTTTTGGTGAGCTTTGGCCCGCCCCAATAATGCGTCAGGGCGTCGCGTACCATGATGTTAAACTCAGGATCATTGACGAGACTGCCGCCTGCTGTGATTTCAGCATTTTCCGGCGCGGTGAGTACAGGCAGCCCGCCAAAAGTGGCCGCACTGCGGCGCTGTTGGAACGCTTTTACTTGAGGCAGCAGTCCTTCAACGGCGGCAAATACCCCTTTTTGCAGAATGCGATCTTGCAAGGCCACTTCCGCCTGCTGTACCAACCGGTTCAAAACTTCCTCTTCCTTGCTGCTGAGGTCTGGCTGGCTGGCGCGGGCGCGGATGCCCAAAATGCCGATGACCATGTCTTGTTGTTGATTGTGCAGCGGTTTAATCCAGTAATTTTGCCAGATAATGAAACCATCTAGGGTGATGAGCGTATTGGCGCTGCTTTCGTTTTCCAGGTTTGCCAGTTCATGCCAGTCTGTCTGCTGCCACATTATTTCCGCTTCCGGCTCTGCCAGCGGACCGACGATGGCTTCTAAATTGGGTCCATCCTGGGTGATGGCGGCGACAAATGAGGTGGGGGTGCGCAGCGCTTCACAGGTGGCGGCTAAGACGCTTTCCAGGAATTGGTGCAGGTCGGCGGTGGTAAGCAGGCGTTCGCTTAGTTCTTGAATGCGGCGCACGTCCGGATCGTCGTTGAGTTGGAAGAAGCGTTCGAGTGGATGTTTGTAGGCATGAATGGCCCACTCGACCAGCATCACCGTGACGACCAGGGCAAAACCCAGCGCCGTTTCGGTGGGCAGGCCCAATACCGGGCTGCTCCGGCTGACGATGATGTAGACCAACAGCACAATGGTGCCTGCCAGCGGTACCCGCGCCATAAATTTGAACAGGCGTACCCGCACCACGCGGTCTGGCGAGACGGCGCCGAAATAGACGAGATGCGCCGTTAGCAGGGCAAACATCACGCCCACTACCAGGTTGCCGGTGATGGCGATCAGCCAGAATAAAATGGAGTTGCTGATTTCAGGGTTGTTGGTGATGATCAGGTAAGGGAATACCGCCAGGGGGGCGGCGACGAAGGCTGCCAGGGTAATGGTCATGCGGTGGCGAGTGGTACGCGTGAGGCAGCGTTCTCGCGCCCACCACACATTCACCAGACTGAGGCCGGTGACGATCCAGAAGTATACGGTGAATGCTGAAAACAGCAGCCCGGCTGTGAGATGGGGTGCATGTCGATTGGAGGCGACGGGGTTGCCCACAACCCAGTTTGTGAACAAGACCAGTATCAGAAACAGGATGCCGCTTAAATAACCGGCAGCCACGCGATAGCGGTGTTTGGGTTGGCCCGTGCTTTCTAATAAGGCGTCGGAGAGGTGATATTGGGCGGCTGGCACCATGGCAATGCCCACCCAGCCCAGGCGCAGCCAGATTTCGGGGGAGTAGCTGATCATGATGCGGCTGACCATTAATTCGCTGAGGTAGACGATGATGACGAAGGTGACAAGCCCCACAAAGGCTTTCATCACCCGAATGCGCAGGCTGCGGCCCAGGTTGTAGAGAACGACGGCAAAGCCGAAGATGACGATCATGGCTTGCAATACGTCGCTGAAGAGGGCTAATGTTTCGATAATCTGTTCAGTCATGGATGATGATAATGGTTATAGTTTACTGCTGAAAAACAGCGAGATGTCCTTGATGCGGTATGACGCTTCATTATATCCGCAAAAGTTGAAACCGTTATGGCGGAAGAAGTTCATGGCGGGATCATTTTTGGTGGCGACGGCTGCCAGGAGTTGTTGTGCCTGCTGTTCTCTGGCCCAGACAGCAGCCAGAGCCAGCAGGTGGCTGCCATATCCCTGACGCCGGTAGGCAGGCGCTACCACTATGTCGTAAATCCAGGCGGCGGCGGTGAGTTTTTCGATGGCGGCGGTGATATAGGCTTGTAAACGGCCGTTTTCCTCTGCCACCCAAAACCATTCACAGGCGCACCACCGCTGCACCAGGGCGTCCCCGGCATAAGGATACGGCACCTGTTTCTTCTGCGGCAGCCGCACTACCTGCAAACTGATATGTTTGGCGTCTGCTTTTTCCGAGACGGATAGCTGCCAGACCCGCTCTGTTTCGTAGCTGTGATCCAGGGCCAGGCATTGGGCAAAATCGTCTTCGGATGCGGGGCGTAAATGCAGCCGTGGCTGTGACTCCATTCTGGACAAGATGTACCTCGGAATGTCAGGCGGGCGAAGGGGCCGGCGGCATTTTGCGGGTGGGAGAGTCATTACCCGGATTGGCGGCTTCTTCCGGCTCTTTCAGGCGACGGGTTTTGGCGGATGGGGACGGGGGTGCGGAAACGGCCGTTACCGGTTTATGTCCTTCCAGCAAAGCTACAAATTGCTCGGCGTCCAAAGTTTCCTCTTCCAAGAGGGTGTTTGCCAATAAATCCAACTGGTCTCTATACTTGAT
>JAWOGU010000318.1:0-3213 GCA_046496595.1 Chloroflexota bacterium | reverse complement strand
CAGCAAAAAGAGCAGAGCCAGGGCGCTCGCCCCGATCGCAAAAGTTACCCAGTTAGCCTCCGGCAGCTGCTGAATGATGCCCAGCAGCTTCTCAACCGTGTTGCCTTCCGGTTTCGCCACGCCGAACAGCTTGTTGAGCTGTCCCACCGCCACAAAGATGGCGATGCCCATCACAAAGCCATCCATCACCGGCTTGGACAGGAATTGGGTGACGAAACCCAGCCGGGCCAAACCAGCAGCCAGAAAGACAACGCCCGTGACCAGTACAAAGGCTGAGGCGTAGGTCTGGTAGGCTTGGGGATCCGCTGCGGTGGCGGCGGCCGTGGCTACGAGCGCCGCGCCCACTGATGATGCCAGCAAAGCGGCCGTTGCCGACGTAGCCTGCACCACCAGGTGGAGCGATGTGCCGAGCAAGGCATAGATCAGCAGAGATGCAACCAGGGTATAAAGTCCTGCCTGGGGCGGCAGGCCGGCAATGCCCGCATAAGCCATTGCCTCCGGCACGACCAGCCCCCACAGCGTTAGCCCGGCAATGACGTCTACAGGCAGCCAGGAACGGTCATAGCTGGGCAGCCATGATAGGATAGGTAGAAAACGAGTCAGGGATTTAGGGGAGGGTTCAGTCACTTTTGCAGACATTATTCTGTCTCCGGTGCATTATTCGCGTCAACCGCCACCCAATCCTGAGCTGCCTGCCAGGCCTGCCAGGTGGCATACATTAACCGTTCATCCGCCAGGAAAATATCTTCGCGGGCGATGAATTCCGTTGTTTCCGTTTTTTCCAGTTGGGTCAGCACCCGTTCGTGGACGCCGGTCAGCACCAGCTTGCTGCCAGTGGCCCGCAGTTTGAGTGCATAACGCTCAATCACCTTGATGAACGTGCTGCCCACGCGGTCCGCGCCGCGCAAATTCAAAATGACTACGGATCGTTCGGCTCCCTGCGGCGCGGGCAGCAGATCTTCCAATTTCGCGGCGGCGGCATAAAACACGCTGCCATACACCCGCAGCAAAGTAACGCTGTGCGGCGTTAATTTGTCGGGCGGCGCTTTTTCCGTCACATACCCATCGGGCTGCGGTTCCAGGGCCACCAGGCGCACATCCGAAGCTGACTGCGCCAGGTATTGCAGCACAGACAGGACCACGCCAAGCAGCACCGCATATTGCAGCGGCCAGGAGAGCGTCGCCAGGAAGGTGATGCCCATGATGACACGCGGGCTGACGCCGGTGTCGCGCACGTCTTCGATGTCAGTAATCTTGATGGCTTCATATCCGGCCACAATCAGCAGGGCGGCGATGGTGGGCATGGCGATAAATTCCACCAGATTGCCCAATAGCAGCCCGACAACGATGATGACGAAACCGGAAAAGATGTTGGCGAAACGGGTTTTGGCGCCAGCGCTGATGCTCACCGAGGTTTCCCCCATGGTGCCGCCAATGGGCAGTCCCTGCACAAAACCACTGGCTATGTTGGCTAACCCCTGCCCGGCAAAATCGCGCGACGCATCAGGGAAGTTGCCGTCGGCGTTGGGCACGGTTTTGCTCACGCCTACCGCCTGTACCAGGCCGATGATGGCCAGGGCCAGCGCCGAAGGCAGCAAGATGGGGATTAGAGATAAGTCAGGCATGACAATGGGAGGGAAGCCGCGCGGGATGTTGGCAATGCCGCCGATGGTTTGTACGGTGGTCAGGTTGAAAACGGCCGTTACCGCCGACCCCAAGAAAATCGCCAGCACCATATTAAATGATTTCAGCCGTGTCTTGCCCAGCCCCACAATCAGCCCAATGGTCAGAGCGCCGATGAAAAACGTCTGCATATCCCACTGCCGAAAATGCAGCATCGTGTCCAAACCGGCCAGGACATCATTGCTGTAGGCGCTGCTGTAACCGGTGAACGTTTTGAGCTGCCCCAGGATAATCAGCAGGGCAATGCCGGTCATAAAGCCAACCATGACGGCGTTTGACACAAACTTGGTAATGCCGCCCAGCCGCAGCACCCCCAACAGAAACTGGATAAAGCCTACCATCAAGGTCAACACACCCAGCGCAGTCAGCAGTTCAGCCCCGGAAAAGCCGGCCAGAGCGTCCCCCGTCGCTACGGCCATCGCGCCGGTATTGCCCACGTACATAAACTGGGAACTGACCGTAAAGGCAGCAATGGGCGTGCCTACCATCAAGGCGTACAACCCCTGCATGGGATTGACGCCAGCCAGAATAGCGGACGCCAGGCCATCGGGAATAGTGACAAAAGCGGAGGCTGTACCGGCCGTTAGGTCAGCACTGAGATTTTCACGGTTATAGGCAATTTTGCGCATACTGTTTCTTCGATTTACGTCCTTTACCGAGTTAGTTTTTGTTTTTTTGGGCTGGGTCTTCGTTTTTTTATTCTTCAGCGTCCTTTGAAGCATTACCGGGACGAATGAGTGTTTTGCCACGCTCCCACCAACTGCCAACCAACTGTTTGGCTTTCTGTTTTTCGGCTTCATCCGCCTCGGTAGCACTGGCGGCGGCCGGTCTTACCAGCATCACCATGCCGCGCGTCACCTCAAAACTTTCCAACACGGCCAGGATGAGCAGGGTCAGCGGCACCGCCAGTATGGCGCCAATGCCGCCCAGCAGCCAGCCCCAAATGAACAACGACAGAAAGACGATAACCGGGGAGATGTTTAAATTGTCGCCCATCAACTTTGGTTGGACAAAATTTTGCACCGAACCATTGATGAGAACAAAGCCCATAAATACAATAAAGGCAGTGGGTGCGCCAAATTCCGCCCAGGCCAGAATGGTAGGCGGGATGAGCGCCAGCCAAAAGCCAATGGTGGGGATATAGCCCAGTAACCAGGCCAAAACGCCCCACAAGACAGCAAAGTCTACCCCCATGATGAGCAAAAAAATGGTGTCACCCAAACCAACCATCATGTTGACGCCGGTCGTCACCGTCAGGTATTTGCGCACGTCGCGGGTAAATTCATTCACGCGGTTGATCACGGGTTCGGCCGTTTCTAATCCCTCGTCTGCTTTTGGTGCTCTGCTGATGGCGGCGCTGATCATAAAAATAAAGATAAGCAAAGTCATGCCGACCTGGACGACAGCATTGCCAATTGAGGCAACAAGGGACGTCATAAAACCTTCGATTTGCTCTGGATCTGTGGTAGTAGTCGTAGCCGTTGTTTGACCAAAATAGGCGGCATATTCAGCAAGACGGGCCTCGATGTC
>JAWOGU010000295.1:0-6414 GCA_046496595.1 Chloroflexota bacterium | reverse complement strand
TCTCCTTCCACGCTGGCCACGCTGAGCGCTTCCCGGCAAGCCGGCGATAAATGGCTGATGCGCCGGGCAATCACCGCTTCGATGCGCGCCGGCAGTGCGCGCCAGTTCAAATACGGCCCCTCCACCCAGTGTCCCTGGCTGTTGCGCTGAATCTCACCGCGCAACTGCATGCCGCGCAGCAGCTCAATGGTGAACAGCGGATTGCTGGAGGTCTGGCGCTGCAATGAAGCACGGAACTCTCGGTTCAGTTGATTCGGCTCGCTGTCCAGCAACGCATTGATAAACGGGATTCCGGGGCTGCGCATCAGGTCAATGCACACGTCCCCATAGGCCCGCTGTAATTCGCCCAGTACGTCCGGCAGAGGATGCGTTTCGCCCTCCCGCGGCGGCGCGACCTCTTCCGGGCGGTAGGCGCCGAGCAGCAGGATGCGGCTGCCGGCTAACCGCCGCCCCAGGTGAAAAAGCAGGCTAACCGAGCCGGGATCGATCCACTGCATGTCGTCGAGGATGAGCAAAAGCGGCCGGTCTTGCGCCAGGGTGCGCAAGACTTGGGTGAACTGCTCAAACAAGGCGGCTTGCGGCGCCCGTTGGTGGGGCGGGCGCGCCGCCAGTTGGGACAGCAGCGTTTCCAACTGCTTTAGCCGGTCCGAGGCCACGCCGCTGTGCTGCTGGGCAAAAGCGTGCAGCGTCTGGCCGGAGAAGAAACGGCCGACCAGCTCTTGACCATGATCCAGCACAGCGTCCAGGGTGGCCGGCAGCCGCCGCCATAACCGCTGCGCCAGTTGGCTGCTGCTGACTCCGGCCGTGGCGGGCGCTTCCGCCTCGCCCACCACCATGCGGATGACGTTTAGGAAGGGATAGTAGGGGTCGCCCTGGCCGGTGAAGGCGCTGCACTGTCCCCAAACGGCCAGCAGTTCGGCATCCTGCGCCAGCGCCCGGCGGGTAAATTCCGCCAGCAAGGCCGTCTTGCCGCTGCCCGGCTCGCCGGTGACAAAATAGACGCCGCCCTGCCCATGGTGGGCGCGCTCCAGGGCGACGTCCAGCCTTTCCAACTCTGCGTCGCGGGTGACAAAGAGGACAGGTTCGGCGAGCGCCTGGGGAATCTGGCCGGGCCAGGTGGGAGTTGGCGCGTGCGGAAGGGGCGTGAAACGGCCGTTTTTTATTTCCTCATGCAGCTGCCATGTCTCCGTCTCCGGTTCAACCCCAAGCTCCTGGGCCAACTGCCGGCGGCAGATATCAAACTGGGCCAGGGCCGCGCCGCGCTGGCCGCGCCGCGCCAGGATTTCCATCAGGAGGCGATGGGCGACCTCTTCCCACGGCTCCAGCTCCAGCCAGCGCTGCGTGAAGGTGGCGGCAGCCATCAAGTCCCCCGCCTGCTTCTGCGCCAGCGCCAGCCGGCGCGCCGTTCGCCCTGCTTGCCGGTGGAGCTGCTCGCGCGTGGCGCGCAGCCACGCTTCAAAGGGCGCGCTGTCAAGGGCAAAGCCTTCCAGAAATTCCCCCCGGTAAAGCGCCAACGCCTGCGCCAGACGGCCGATTTCTCCTTCATTGAGCGCCTGCTTTTCATCCTGACCGGCTAAGTTCAGCAGATGCAGGAAAGCGCGGATGTCGAGCCAGTTGTCAGCGGCGTTGTTGAACTGGGCGGTGGACTGGGTAACGTGCAAACAGGGCTGATCGGCCAACTGGTCGGCCAGGACATGGCGCAGGTTGGAGAGGGCGTTACGCAGGTTGCTTTGGGCGGTTTTTTCCGGGAAATCCGGCCATAGCAGGTCGGCCAGGGTGGTACGCGTCCAGGGGCGCTGGGACTCGACGGCCAGGTAGACAAGCAGCGCGCGAATTTTGTCGGAACGGAAGCCGCGCAGCGGCTCGCTGTCCAGTTCTGCCTGGAAGGGGCCAAGCAGCCAAAGGGACAAACGGGACATAGCAAATACCCTCGTCTGTCGCCAGAAAGAGTCAGGCTCTGATAAGGTTGGTGTTTGCTTGCTGTGTCTGCCTGGATTCTGGTGGCAGCTATGGTGATGACGACAACCAGTTACATTATACAAGACGGCCTGGCGTATCTCAATCGTCACGGCCGTTTTCCCTCCATGTTTTCTCCACGCTTTCGCCATGGGATTTTTATAAAGTGTGGGCAAGGAGACAGCATCATGATCGTGACGGGCGTACCTCCATTCGACGTTCATTCGGCTTACAACAAGCAAAGAGGGACGGAACTAATGGCGGCTAATTTGTGGGAGTTTACCGGTTTGTCTACGGCCGTTTCGGGGAAGCTGCAGGCGCGCAGAGTCGTAACGGCCGTGCTGTTCCTGTTCGGGATGGCGTGGAGCGGCATTTTGATTGTCTGGCTCATTTGGGGGCGCGAGAAAAGGCCTGGTGCTGGTCAGCCAATTGACCAGCAGGTAGAAGAAATGTCAGTAACACCAGCCAGAGTGGGTTGGAGCCTGGATTTGCCGGACAGACAATAGGCAAAGGAGGTGAATATCGCCAGATTGACAGGGTTTCAGACGCAGATTCGGAAAAATGTGAAAAACAATCAAATTACGATCCGAAGGAGGTCGAACATGAAAAGCTTTATTTTGCGCTGGCGATTGGTTATGGTCCTTGTGGCCGTTTTGGTCGCGGTCATGGCGTTTGCGAGCGCCAACCCGACGGAAGCGGCGACCACGCGGATTCCCTTCGATAACATCAACGTCAACTGCGTTATCCTGTCACAGACCGTTTGGTACAGTCAGGACGGAACAATTATGCACATCCGGGACAGGGTCATGGATGGCGCGGTGGATTCTGATGGCGGCTATCACAAAGGGTCAACGCGTATGGTGGCGAATGCCAACATTGACCTGACAACTGGCTACGGCAACTATTGGGGTACGCTAGAAATCTACCCTTACGCCTACCCGGGAGGTCACTGGTCTGGGCACTGGTCTATGCAGGTTAACGAGGGCAAGGTGGGCGGTATTGCCCAGCTAAAAGGCTACGACGAGCTGGATGGATTGCTCTCTAAGTCAGATCTCACCCCCATTCCGCCACCCTTCTTGCCAACCTATGCCTACCTGTGTAATGGCAATACGCCGGTATCGGGCGCTCACGCCGTCGGGTTTACCATGAATCCTGGCGGCGATTAAGCGATACGCACCGGGCGGTATGCTCGCGCTAAGATTGCAAGCGGCGCAAAGTCCTGTGAGACTCTGCGCCGCTTTCGTTTACGGCCGTTCTGCTCCACCAGGACAACCACGCACAAATTGGGATGGGAGAACGGCCGTTCCACCCCACCCAATTCACTCTAACTTGTATTCTCCGCCTGGATAATTTGGTCAAGCACCGCAAAAATGTCTACCGGCTGCCCAGGTATCACGTCTGCGCCATCGTGAATATGGTGAGGAAAATTAGGTAGATTGGGGAAATGAGGAGTGTTATCCCACCGTTTAATCAGGCGGTTCTCGGCCGTAGCCCACTGGTAACTATAGGTCACGACTTGAATATTGTCCGCCGCCATCTGCACATATTCAGAAAATTCCAGGTAGCTCTCGTCGGTAAAAACCAGACGCGCCCTAATATAACCGTCCACCATCGTGGCCCGTTCCCGCATAACATGGAAAGAAGCAACAACCGGATCGGTGAGCAGCCGCTCCTTGACTGTACGTAAATAGGCGTCAATGCTCATGGGCATGCTCAGTCGTTCGTCAACAGATCAAGCCTTGCCTGCAAATTGCGCGCCATTTGCACCATGGACGCCCACTCAACGTAATCCATGCGGTCGTCCGTTTCTCCGGCCTGAAACCGCTGGTAGAATTCTTCAGAAGAGAGATGATACGTTTGCTCAAACTGCCGCATTTCTTTATGTAACTGGTTCAACTGTTCCTGGCTGAGTTCTGTTTCATAGTGCAGCAGTTTATCCAGAGTGCGCGTCATCACTTCGCTGGCTTGCTGCTGCTCGTACAGACTGGCTAACTTCTGTAACTGTGCCGCCACGTTGTTATTGGTTAATATCTGCATCTCACTCATCACGTGCCATCCTTGTTCGGGCTGCTCATTCTGCCCCATGTGCCCACTGTAGATAGTATAGCGTTTTTGCGTCCTGTACTCCAAGTTACAAGCAACGGCCGTTCTGCCCCCCACCACCACGCACAAATTAGGATGAGGAACGCCGTTTTTGATTGCGGAGTGGGGAATTTCAGTAACTTGATGGCGGGCCGGACTGGCAGCCAGTGGCATGACGCCTATGACCATGTTCACGACCGTTTACACAGCGACCACGGACAGCAACGGCAACTACACCCTGAGTGGTTTGCCCGCTGGAAGCTATGAGGTAAGTCCCATATCCGGCGGGGGTGTTTATAACCCGGCGGTGCGCATTGCCACGCTGCCGCCCAGCCAGACAAACCAGGATTTTACCCGCACCACCTTGGGCGAGATGGTCTACGTACCAGCCGGGGAGTTCCAGATGGGCTGCCACCCCGACCACAACGGGGGGCTTAACTGCTTGTCAAATGTTCTGCCGCTGCACGCGGTGTTCATGGACGCCTACTACATAGACAGGACGGAAGTGACCAACGCCCAATACGCCCAATGCGTGGCCGCCGGGGCGTGCAGCCTACCCGCTAACTTTTCATCCTACACCCGCGCTTCTTATTACGATAACCCGGCGTATGCCGATTACCCGGTGATTTACGTTGATTGGTACAAGGCAACGGATTACTGTACCTGGGCGGGCAAGCGGCTGCCGACGGAGGCGGAGTGGGAGAAGGCGGCGCGGGGCACGACGATTCGCGCTTATCCTTGGGGGGATGGCAACCCGAACTGCACCCTGGCGAATAGTCATAACAGCCCCACCGGGAGCTACTGCATTGGCGACACCAGCGCCGTGGGTAGCTACCCGGCCGGGGCCAGCCAATACGGGGCGCTGGATATGGCTGGCAATGTGCTGGAATGGGTGAATGATTGGAATAATAGCAGCTATTACAGTAGTTCACCCCACAGCAACCCACCGGGGCCGCAGACGGGCACGTACAAGGTGCTGCGCGGGGGCGGTTGGGTCGACAGTTGGCTCTACCTGCGCGCCACGTACCGGGACTACTACTACCCGTCTGGCGAGCGCTACGTCATCAGCTTCCGGTGCGTCTCTGCCCCAGGGGAATGAATTTCTGGTCTTCTGGTTTCTGGTTTTTCTGCTCTTCTTCTGCGAGGTCTGGGGGCGAAGCCCCCAGCATCTCCGCACGAAGCGTGTCAAATTTTGCAGGGTGATTTGGAAAATCGCCTGACGATTTGGAAAACTTGTGGGGAGTATAACCGAACCATCGTTACAGGTTGATGAAAACCTACAAAAACCTCCACCCGCACATCCATACCTTTGCCAACACTCTATTGGGCTTTTCGCGACGCCCGCTGCGGCAAGCGCGATCGCGCTGCTGTGGCCAGCTTTGAATTCGACCTGTTTGCAACCTGTGGCGGCTGCAAACAGGGGCCTGAGGCCAGCTAAAGGCAAAATGCTCCGCGCCTTGTGTGGTACTTCGGGTAGCAGAAGTGACGCTCAGGGCGGGGGTGGGGAATTTGGTAAGCGGGGAGCCAATCCAGGCAGTCTGTTTGTGGAATTTAGATGATGGCAAATCGCTGGCTGCAGCACTGGAATATCTTGCTACTCCTCCCTGCCCCGCAGCGCATCCCTCACCAGGGCCAGGCCGCGTCATCGGGCGGTATGCCCTCCCCCAGGTCGTTGATGGCCACCACGTGGCCATCTTCCAGCCACACTTCGGCCGCCTGCCAGCCTGTCTGGTTGGCGGCGGCGATGAGGGCCAGGTAGCGGTCGGGTTCGTCGCCTTCTTCCAGGATGATGGCGACGACGACCTGGTCGGTCTGGTAATAGGCTTTGGCCCAGGCCAGGGCGCTGTCGTGGAGGATGGAGGGCAGGTTGTTCATAGTGGCCTGGATTGTAGCCGCGCACCGGATATTGTCCCACTGGTTGATGATGCCGGCCGGTGATCATCAACCGTCTCTGTTCACCGCCCCAACTCTCCTGGACGCACTGGCGTTTGACTTGTCTCAGTCCTATGCGAAGTCTCGTTTTGCTTTGTTCCCACCTTTCTACTGCTTCCCTGATGCCGGGCAGTGTTCGGGTTGACGAACAAGCGTGTTCTTGTCCCACGGCAGACGACTGAAGTGGTGGCCTGGCGCGCCACATATTGGGCAGTTGCGTCCCTGCCGCCAGCGCGCAAAGGGGGAACCGGCACGGCCGTTTAAGGCATATCCGGCAAATTCCCCCTCCCCAAAAAAGATCGCCCCAGCACAGCGCCACCGGCGTATGGCGGTAGAGGCCAGCCTGTTCACATTCGGCGCACACATTGTCGGCAAACGATCATCTCTCCCGGATTAACCCTTTGCTGTCTGCCAGCCATCGCGCGGCAAGGGCGCGCTCATAGA
>JAWOGU010000278.1:0-7870 GCA_046496595.1 Chloroflexota bacterium | reverse complement strand
AAGCAGTCTGTAACGGCCCATTTACCCAAAGGAATTCTAGCCCATCGGCGAAAGAAACGACGACAAACAGCCACCTGAAACGGTATTTGGCGCTATTTTTACCCACATTGTTAAAGTTCTTTTAGCCAAAGCTGAGCTTTGGATTGTTCGTTTTGCCCCTTTAGGGCGAACCGTTACCGGAAAGTAAAGTTGTGGGAAATCGCGTTATTTGGCCTTTGCCGGTTTTTTCTGCGACACAATCATGATGACGGCGCCGATGATAACGGCGGCGGCGACCAGGGTCGTGGTGGTGATGGGTTCGTCGACCAGCAGCCAGCCGAGAAAGACGGCGACGACCGGGTTGACGTAGAAGTTAGAGGAAGCCCGCGCCGGCGTCGTCGTTTTGACCAGCCACATGTAGGCGCTGAAGCCGATAATGGAGCCAAAGACCACCAGGTAGAGCACGGCCATAGCGGATTTGAAGGTAACGGCCGTTATATCAAAACCCGCATATTCCCCATTGATCCCGCTAAAAACGAACAACAGGAAACCACCCGCCAGCAGATTCATGCCTGTAGCCATGTTGAGCGATGTGGGCTGCGCTGCCGTGCGTGAATAATGGGTGCCCAGCGCCCAGGAGAAACAAGCCGCCAGCAGGATAAGCATGGCTGTCAGGGCGCGGCTGTCGCCGCTGGCAAGGCCGCCTGGCCTGAATAACAGCCCAACCCCCAGCAGGCCCAGTCCTAACGCGGCTATCACCGCCCAAGACGGCCGTTCCCGATTTAGAACGACGCCAATCACCACCACCCACATCGGCACAGTAGCCACCAGCAGGCCGGCCATACTGGATGGTACGTACTGCTCAGCCCAGCCGACGATGCCATTCCCGCCCAACTGCATCAACCCGCCGGTAATGAAGGCGGTGCGCCAGTGCAGGCGCTGCGGCCGTGGCGCACCGCGCCAACGCGCCCAGATATAAAGAATGGCGCCGGCAATCACAAAACGCGAACCGGCCATCAGGAAAGGGGGAATCGAGTCGATGGCAAAGTGAATGGCCAGGAAAGTTGACCCCCAAAATAGATAGACAGCCGCAAACGCAGCTAAAACGGTTAATGGTCCCCTTAATTCCTGCCACTGTTGTCTGGTGGGGGCGTGGATGTGGGTATGGGTTTGTTTGCTTATTTGCTGCAACATGATCTGATCTCCTTGTTGATTTGAGGGCTGGCTGGTTGGCTTTGCTTGTTTTTGCCCTACCTGACCAGAGCATATAAAACGGCCGTCCCTCTATCGCCTCATAAAGCGTCCCCCACCCATCTCGGAAGTGGGATGACTGCGGGGGCGATGGGGGAACGGCCGTTTTGTATGCTGGCCTCAGTTGAATAGGAAAACGGCCATCCACTGAAATAGAAACAGGACACTAACTTTTGTCACCCTCTGATGTCACCCCCCACTCCTAACCTTCGTCAGATGACCATCGCCCAGGGTTACACCTATCCTGTTTACAGACACCAAATACGTCAGGAGAAAAATTTTTTGGGGATCTGACTTTAGAAAACAAGGATAAACCATCATGAAACAAAAATTACTCTTCCTCTTAACACTGGTACTGGTCTTGGCGGCCTGTGTGCCGGCTGCTTCAGAACCGGCGCCCATTGTCGCCACGCCCACGCTGGCGCTGGCGACCCAGGAAAGCGCCGCTGCTCCTGTCAGTACAGCCACGGCCGTTATTGAACCGAGCGCCACGCCTACTACTGCACCTAGCAGTACGCCGACGGTAACGGCCGTTTCCCACAGCCCCAATCCCATCCTGATCACGCAAGGCAGCACCAACGTGCGTCTGGGACCGGGACTCACCTACGGCGTCTCGCACGTGTTGCCCGCCGGTACCAAAGCGCCCCTTCTTGGCAAAAACCTGAACAGCACCTGGTGGGCCGTGCCCGGACCCGGCGATGGCTTTGGACCACACGGCTGGGTCTCAGCCGATGTTGTCAGCGTGCAGGGCGACGTCGGCAGCCTCCCTTTTCTGGCTGCGCCGACCCTGACACCGACGCCTGCCTTGCTGCCTGTGATGGGTAACAGTGGTTCGCCGCCCGGCGGCGACACCTGCGTGGTCGTCCAGCCTGGTCCCAACGACGTTGGGCCGACACTTTTGCGCCAGGGCGCCGGGCAAAACTTCCCAGCAGTGGCTGAACTGGGCTTCAATCGCTGGGCCGCCATTGTCGAAGCGCAAAGCGGCTGGTACCGCGTGCAAGACATGGCCGGGATAACAGGTTGGGTCCACCAGACAGAAGTAGGGTTCGCCGGACGCTGTTCCGCGCCCGGCAGCGGTCCTGATCTACCCCTGGTGGAAAATCCCGGCGCACCGCCAAATCACCTGTGCCTGGTTTCACGTCCCGGTCAGTTCCCTCCCCCCGGCATTCACCTGGGACCTGGTCGCCAATTTGCCCTGACTGCCCGGCTGGGCAACTGGGCCGAAGTGCTGACAAGCGAAATTGGCTGGCATCAAATTCTGACCGGACCGGGGCAGGTTGGCTGGATTGACGGCGCGGACGTGGAGTTGATCGGCAGCTGCGTGGCGTCAGAGCCGACGCCCACACGGATTCAGTTTGAACCGGGCGCCATTTCAGCCATCGTGGATGGCGCCCTGCATCCGCCGCAGCGAGACATGTATCTGTTTCGTGCCATGGCCGGGCAAATGGCTGTCATCGAGATCCATTCCACGGACGGCAGGGTCAACTTCATGCTTAGCGGCGTCAATGACGGCCAGCCTTACAAGCGGCTGGAAGACGAACAGCGTTTATGGAGCGGCCAACTGCCCTTGAACCAGGATTATTTACTGACAATCGCAGCGCCGGCTGACGCACCCTTCACGGAGTACAGCCTGGAACTGATAATCGAGCCGCTAAATACGCTGCCCATGCCTTAAGCTGGCATACACCAAAAATCGACAGTTTGGCACGGTTTAGGGGAGGACGCTGCCGGAGGAAATATGCAAACCACACTAAACCAACACCATGAAATAGAAAACGATAACTCCTTTGCGTTTCATCAGGCCATCGTCATAGGCAGCGGCATTGCCGGGCTGACGATGGCGCGCGTTCTGGCCGACCATGTGGCGAATGTGACAATTATTGAACGCGACTACCGCCCCGACGGGGAAAGTGTAAAAGATCGCACCGGTGTGCCTCAGGCGCACCATCCCCACAATCTACAACCCCAGGGGCAGCAAATTTTGGAGCGCTTGTTCCCCGGCCTGACAGAAGAATTGGTGGCGGCTCGGGCAGTTCGGTTAGGCGAACCGGATGACGTGGCCTTTCATTTTGAAGGCAGTTGGCACACAGCGCCCACAAACGGCCGTCATGCCGCCGTATCTTGCAGCCGCAGCCTGTTAGAGCAAACGATCTACCAGCGGATTTGCGCCCACCCCCGCATTGAGATTTTACACGGGTACGAGGTTTCCGGTCTCTATGCCCAAAAAGGCGGGGATAGGGTAGGGGGCGTATCCCTTCGTTCTCGTGCTGGCGCTCCCGGCGGACAAATGATGCTGGATGGCGATCTGGTTGTGGATGCCAGCGGCCGCCGGTCGCGGGCGCCGCAGTGGCTGGCTGAGTTAGGGTTCCAACCGCCGGAAGAGTGGCACATTGATGCCCTGGTGGGTTATGCGTCACGCCTATACCGGCGTCCTGATGATTTCGACCAGGAGTGGCAGATGCTCTACATCCGCCCCACACCGCCGGACGGCACGCGCGGCGGCATCATTGTGCCGATGGAAGATGATCGGTGGCACGTGGCCTTGATCGGTGTGGGTGGGGATTACCCGCCGACAAACGAAGCGGATTTTCTGACGTTTGCCCGCAGTCTGCCTGTGCCTCAACTGTATGAAACGATCAAGAATGCGGAGCCGTTAAGCCGCATCCATGGCTTCCGCCGCGCCGACAACCGGCTGCGCCGTTATGACAGGTTGCCGCACAATCTGGAGGGGTTTCTGGTGAGCGGTGACGCGGTTTATGCGCTAAATCCGCTTTATGCGCAAGGCATGACGCTGGCGCTGCTGGCCTGCCGGGCGCTCGCCAACGTTCTGGAAAATCATCCAGGGCGCGCGAATGGCGATGTGGATGGCTTGACGCAAACTTTTCAGAAGCGTTTGAGTAAGATGACAGAAAGCCACTGGCGGCTGGCTACGCAAACCGACTGGCAGTGGGATGCCACCAGCGTAGACGACAACACCGATATGCTGCTTGTTTAGAAAATTGGGGTTCTTTGGGAATCCGTGGGGTAGGGGCGGTTCGCGAACCGCCCCTACCTATGGCGTCAATCCCCTGAAATCCTGAAAAAACTAATATTGGGATATTGGCGTCGTAGTAGATGCGCCCCAGCGAGCGTCTACCACGACGAAAACCTGTTCCTGTCAATCCACGCCGTGTTTGACAGCATACAGCGCCGCCTGAGTGCGGTCGGCCACTTGCAGTTTGCCCAGGATGGCGCTGACGTAGCCTTTGACGGTGCCTTCGGTTAAATGGAGGGTGGCGGCGATTTCCTTATTGCTGTGGCCCCGGGCAATAAGACGCAGGACGTCGGTTTCGCGCTCGGTGAGGGTTTCTAGCAGGTTGGGCAGGATTGGCGTGATGACCTGCTGCATGAGCTGGCGCTGCGCTTCAGGATGCAGGGTTGGCTGCCCGCGCGCGGCGGCATGGATGGCTTGTAATAAATCCGCTCTGAGCACATCTTTAAGCAGGTAGCCGATGGCGCCGGCTTGAATGGCGTCGGGCACGCGCTGGTCTTCGGCGAAACTGGTGAGGACCAATACCTGACAGTGTGGATATTTTTGCCGGATTTGAGCGGTGGCGGCAATGCCGTCCATTTCCGGCATCACCAGATCCATCAACACGACATGGGGCTGCAAATGGTTGATGCGGGTGAGGGCGTCCACGCCGTTGCGGGCTTCGCCGACGACTTCGATGTCGGCTTCTTCGCTGAGCAGCATGGTCAATCCTTCGCGTACGATGGCGTGATCATCGACAATCATCACTTTGACGGGTGTGGTCATGAGGTTTCTCCAATTTCTATGGGCAGGCAGGCTTTCACGGCCGTTCCTTGCCCTGGTGTGGAGCGAATTTCTAAACGGCCGTTTAAGGTTTCTGTCCGCTCCTGCATCGTTTGTAGACCAAGGCTGTGGGAGGAACGGCCGTTATCTTGTTTCTTTAGTTCAAAGCCGACGCCGTCATCTTCGATTTGCAGGCAAATTACCGTGTCATCCAGGGCCAGGTGGATTTTCACCTGCGCAGCTTGCGCATGTTTGATGACGTTGTTGAGCGCCTCCTGGGTGATGCGAAACAGCGCGATTTCCAGCGCCAGCGGCTGCGGGCGATACTGCCCGATTTCCAGTACAATGAACGGTCGATCCAGCTTTAGCGATTCGACGTGTTTCGTCAGCGCCGCCGCCAGCCCCTCGCGGCGCAGCCGGGTGATGCCGGGCAGCGGCACACCGGAAGACGTGGGCAGCGGCGGCGGCTCTGAGGAACGCAGTTCAAATAACAGCGCCCGCATTTCGGCCAGCGCGTTTTGGCTGAGTTCCAACAAGCGGTTGACGCGCTTTTTCCCTTCAGCCGGATCACGCTGCCAGGCCGGGGCCACCGATTGAGACACCAGCGTCATGCTAAAAATGAGCTGGGTCACCGAATCATGCAGGTCGCGGGCCAGCCGCTGCCGTTCATACAGCACGGCGACTTCCTGGCTGCTTTGGATGAGCAACAGCTGCTGCCGCCGTGTGTCGATGGCCGTGGCTAATTGAGCGGCTGTGACTTGATAGGGCCACAAGTCGCTCTCTCGCCATTGGTAGACGGTGGCATAGGTAAGGATAACGATGCCGAGGCGCTGGCGGCGCACAATGAGGGGAATGAAAGCCAGGGCCGGGCGGCCTGTTTCAGCCTGCAAACGGCGCAAATGGGAAGAGACTCTGGGGTCTGTGTCCACATCGGCTATCAGCACAGTTTGCCCCTGATCCAGCAGCGGGTCCAGGGCGTCACGGCTATAAGGCAAATGGCGGCGCACCAGGCGCAGTCCTTCATCCGGCGACCAGACGCCGCGCACCTCAACGGCCGTTCTTTCCCCAAACTCATCAAATTCATACAAGGCCACTGTGCACACGTAACGGCCGCGTACCGCTACGTGCTGTAAATAGGTTTCTATAACATCGTCCACGTCAAAGGCATTGGTCATGCGGCGGCTGGTTTCGTATAGAAGCTGCGTTTCGGCCAGATTGCGCTGCATCTGCTCGAGATAGTAGCCGTTGGTAATGGCAACGCCCAGTTGGTCGGCTACCAGTTCCAGATCGGCGGCATCGTCGTAGTCGATGGTTCTGGTCGATTCCACGTTCAGCACGCCCAGCAGGTGATTGCCGGCAATGATGGGCAGCGCCAGCTCGGAGCGAATGTCGGCGGCATGGGGGATGGGGATGTAGCACGGGTCTTGACGCACATCGGTTATGAAAACGGGGCGGCGGGTGCGGGCGGCCTGGCCGATGATGCCTTTATCGATGGGCTGACGGTAGGGGCCTTTGACGTTATCGGCGTAGATGCCGCTGCGGGCGGTGAGGACCAGGGTGTCGGGTTCCTCGCGGTCGATGAGCAAAACGGCCGTGTTGCTGTAGGACAGCTCTTCGTCGATGGCGGTAACGGCCGTTTGCAGCAGTTCATCCAGTTCCAAAGTGCTGTTGATAATTTCGCCGATGCGAGCCAGGGTGCGTTGGCGGGCGGCGCGGCGCTTTTCGGCGGCAAAGAGGCGGGCGTTTTCGATGGCGATAGCGGCGTGACGCGCCAATTGGGAAAGCAGTTCCACATCCTGGCTGGCAAATCGACGGGGTGGATTGGCCCCAATCCCAAAAAAACCGATCATACGGCCGCGCCAAAAAATCGGCAGGCCAATGACGGTGTCTTCAGCCAGGTCCGGATGCAGGGGGTCTTCCAATTCGCCGTATTGGTTGAGGATGAATGGTTCTTGGGAGACCAGTACTTTGCCCGCCAGACCCACACCACGCGCCATTTCTGCTCCCAGTTCATTGGGCGGCATTTTGTAGACAGCTTCGGTGCGCACGCGCTGTTGTTCGGCGTCAACCAGGCCAATCGTGCCCCGGTCGGCGTCCAGGAGTTCACAGGCGTGCTGCACGATGCGGGTGAGTAAGGGCCGCAGCTCTAACTCGCTGCTGATCGATTCAATAATCGCTCGTAAGCTCTCTTGCTGGTGCAATATCTTTTTCAAGTCGGCGGCCTTTTGTTCAGGCATTTCATTAGCTTACCCTGTCCAGCCGGTTCCTGACAAGTTCTAAATTCGTAACTATTCAGGTAGCCGTAGCCTGAGCTTGTCGAAGGCGGAGGCGGGTCGCTCGCACCGCTCTGGCTTCGACAAGCTCAGCCGCCGCTACTCCAAGATTTTGGCAACCACCTATATAGTTACCTAAATTCAAGAGTTAGGCCGTTTACCAGACTTGATGCCGCTCGCCGAAAGCGGCAATTTGGGCGCAGGTTCTAGTACCTCAACTTTGTGATTTTGAGGGGTGCTGAGTGTGGTACGCCCTCGTGCCACACGTTCGCACGTGGGCGTGCGAACTCCTCATTTTTAGAAAGTTACGGTACTAGTACAGCTCGGCTCAAACTTGGATCAGGTTTGTACGGGCGATCCTTGCGGTCGCCCTGGACTGGGCAGGCACAAGGCCATTCGATCCAACTAATGTAATGCCCCGCACCAATTTTGTTGTTATTGGAAATTGCGAAAATGGCAAAATCATAGTTTTTAGCAATAAATTGATCGCATCCATTGTCAAAAAATCAATATTGATGAGAAAAAAGCTCTTCTGTATTGATTTATGTAAAGCTTCGAGATGAAGATCATTGTT
>JAWOGU010000271.1:0-5569 GCA_046496595.1 Chloroflexota bacterium | reverse complement strand
GGAATTATCACTGGAACAATTCACCACGCGGATTGAGGAAGCATTGCAAGCCACAGATATGGAGACCCGTCAGGAAGTTATTCGATTGTTAATAGAACAGATTGTCGTGGAAAATGATGCCCTGATAGTGCATCATATTGTCCCTACAACGGATAATAGTCAATTGAAACACACGCTCTGTGATGCGTGATTCATAAATCACGCATCACGCATCACGCATCACGAAACACAGTTGACAGCAAACACCCCCTACCGCGCCTCCACCTTCAAAGTGGAAACATCCCCTACTGCCTGGGCACAGGCGCTTGGCGCTTTGCCCAACGCCCATCCACTGCAAAGCTGGACCTGGGCGCAGTTCAAGTCTCGCTGGGGCTGGGATGCCATTCCCTGCCTGCTCACCGTGGCCGAAAACAGTTGGAATCCGCTGGCCGCCGCCATGATTCTCAAACGCCCCGTACCCCGGCTGCCTTATTCCATCCTCTACGCGCCCAAAGGCCCCATTCTGGATTACAACGATGGCTCCCTGCGCCGCGTCGTGCTCAGCGAACTGGAGAACATTGCCCGTCAGGAAAAGGCTATCTTCCTTAAGATCGATCCCAACGTAGTCAAAAGCTGGGGACTGGAAGCAGAACGGCCGTCGCCCATCGGCGGCAAATTTAGCAAAGAACTGGCCCAACGCGGCTGGCGGCATTCCGCCGAACAAATCCAGTTCCCCAACACCGTAGAAATAGACCTGCGCCAATCCGAAGACGAAATCCTGGCTGCCATGAAACAAAAAACGCGCTACAACATTCGCCTCGCCGAGCGCAAAGAGATCCAGATCCGGCATGGCGCGTCCGCTGATTTCCCCCTCATCATGCAAATGTATCAAGAAACAGCCCAACGTGACGGCTTCACCATCCGCCCCGCCGGCTACTACCTGGACGCCTGGCACTCTTTCTACGACGCCAAGATGGCCCAGCCGCTCATCGCCGAGTATCAAGGCAAGCCCATTGCCGCCGTTATCCTCATCCGCTTTGACCAGACCGTCATCTACATGTACGGCGCATCCACCCAGGAAGAGCGCAGCCGCATGCCCACTTACCTGCTGCAATGGGAAGCCATCCGCTGGGCTAAAGCCCAAGGCGCCCACACCTACGACATGTGGGGCGCGCCCACTGAATTTGCAGAAAGCGACCCCTTGTGGGGCGTGTGGCGCTTCAAGCAAGGTTTTAACGGACAGGTGGTGCGCCACATCGGCGCCTGGGATTATGTCAACAAACCCTTCTGGTACTGGCTCTACACCAACGCCCTGCCTAGATACACCAACTACCTGCGATCCCGCAGCGTAAAAAGTTAAAGCAAAGTGACACAGTGGCACAGTAGCAGAGTGGCAACCACCCTGCTACTTTTGCGTAAAAAACTTCTCAATTTCACTGATTAGGAGAGAGAAATGACAAGAACAATCGTCGTCCTTGATGGCGACCAGACAGGACAAGAATTATTAAACGAGGCGCTGCGGGTTTTAGATCCCGGCGTCATTCGTTTTGACATGGAATTTCTACACTTTGATTTAAGCCTGGAAAATCGGCGGGCTACCCAAAATCAAATCGTCCATGAGGCCGGCAAAGCGATGCGCCAGCACCGGGTAGCGCTCAAAGCGGCCACCATCACCCCGGAAACCAATGGCGACGTGGGCAGTCCCAACCGCATTTTGCGCGAAGAGATTGACGCAGAAGTCATTTTACGGACCGGCAGGCGGCTGCCCGGCGTGCGACCCGTGGGCGGCATCTATTCGCCCATCAGCGTGGTGCGCATGGCCCGCGACGACGCCTACGGCGCGAAAGAGTGGCGTGAAGGCGAAGCGGGCAGCCCAAACGAATGGGCCTATCGCACTGAGAAAATTTCACGCCGGGTGTGCCGCGACGTGGCCGAATATGCCTTTACCCACGCCCGTCGGCACGGCGCAAAGGTATTTGGCGGCCCCAAATACACGGTCAGCCCGATGTATGAAGGCATGTTCAAAGAAGAATTGGACAAAGCCGCCGCCCGTTACCCGGACGTGCGCTACGAACCGCAGTTGATCGACGCCACCTTCGCCCTGCTGCTGGCGACGACAGGTGAGCCGCTGGTCATCCCCAGCCTCAACCGCGACGGCGACCTGCTTTCCGACATGGTGCTGCAAATGTTTGGCTCTATCGCCGGTTCCGAGTCGATGGTGATTTCGGTGAATAACGAGGGGGAGGTGGACTGCGTGATGGCGGAAGCGCCGCACGGTACCGCGCCTAAACTGCAAGGGCGCAACGCCGCCAATCCCATGGCGATGATTTTGGCGGGAGCCGGGTTGTTAAGTTACCTCAAAGAAGCGGAGGCCAAACAAGCCAGCCGCGCCATTTATGAAGCCACGCTGGAAACGGTGTATGACGGAATTAAAACGGCCGACATTGGCGGCAATGCCCGCACGGATGAGTTTACAAATGAAGTGATCCGGCGGGTAAAGTCGAAGCTGGAAGTGTGGTCGGCCCTGGCGTAGAAGAGAGTTTTCAGTGAACAGTTTACAGTTTACAGTAGTCAGTTACGCGACTGTTCACCGTTCACTGTTCACTGTTCACTGGACTTATCGTCACCAGGGTCATTTCCGGCGGGCAGAGGAAGCGCACGCGGGGGGCGCTTAAGCCTTCGAGGCCAATGCCCCGGCTGATGTAGAGGTGGGTGCGCTCTATTTTGTACAGTCCCATGACAAAACGGCGGCCCAATTGGGAACTGGTGAGCAGCGGCCCGATGAGCGGCAGACGTACCTGTCCGCCGTGGGTGTGTCCGCACAGATACAGGTCAAGGCCGTGTTCGACGGCTTCGGGCATGATTTCCGGCGAGTGATAGAGCAGGAGCTGCGGGCTGCCGTTGGGGGCGGCGGCGACTAATTTTGCCAGCCTTTCTCGATCTGTGGGCAGGTCGTGGGTGCAGTCCAGACCGATGATGGTGAGGAAACGGCCGTTTCCCACTCCCACCCTTTGCCATTCCCCACGCATCAACACCACCGGCAGGTCTGCAAATAAGGGCGGCACCGTTTCCCGCAGGTCTACCGGCGGGCTGCCCAACGTGGCAAACACGCCATATGGCGCTTGTATCTGAGCCAACAAATCTTGCACCTGCGCCAGTGTTTGCGGATCGCGGTTGTAGGATAAATTGACATAATCGCCCGAAATCACGATCAAATCCGGTTTTGACTGTTCCACGAAGGCCAGCACCTGCGCTTCACGCTTTGTGAGGTATTCCACATGCAAATCGGTGATATGCAGCAGGCGGATTGGCTCGAATTCCGGCGCGAGGCGGTCGGTGGCGACTTCCAGATGAGTTAGGGAGAGCTTGAACGGCTCAACGGCCGTTCCGTACCACAGCAAGAGCGAGCCGATGAGTTGGATAACGGCCGTTAACCCCCAGCACACCTGCCAGCCCCACCATCCCGCAAACAGCCCGATAAACAAAGCTGCCAGCAAACGCGGCACAGCAAACACAAATATCTGCGCCTGCCAGGGACCAAACGAAATTCCCCGGCGCGGCAGCGAGATTAACCAAAAAGCATCAACCAGGATAAACGTGGCCATCAGGGCGAACACAGCCAGCGCCGCTGCGCTGCTGCCCGCTGCCAGCCCCCATACCACGCTCACCGCGCCAATGCCCGTCAATAACACCAGCGCCACCCACCACGCCGTCCACGAAACCGGAACATGGAAAAGCACCATCAATTTATGCAGCCAACCATCAACCAGCACATCGCGGTCCGGCTCGAATAGCACACCGTCATCTAACTGCCATTGTTCGTTCATCATAGGGATGTATTTTGCCACCACTCAAGCCGGGAAGCCAGTTTCGCTGCGTGAACTCGGGAGAGATACGGATATAATCAGACTGGCCCAAACTTGAAGATTGGACCAATCTTGATAGACCAAACTTGAAGATTCAGGTGAAAATACATGAAATGTCCCTACTGCCATGCCCCCATGATCGAAGAACTGCTCGACTATATCGTCGATGTAGACGGTGAGGAACTTAGACTGGAAGAAGTGCCCACCTGGGTCTGCGAAAGCTGTGACCACACGGAAGTGGAGCAGGAAGTCATCGAAGCTGTGGAAGATATGCTGGAGCACCTGCACACAGTCGCCAGTGATGAAGAAGAATAGACGTGTTCTTCACAAAAATGGGATACGAATAAACGCGGAAAACCCGAATAGCATCTGGAAGCAAAGTGACAAAATCTGTGTTAATCCGTGGCCTCATAATCCTTTATGCCTGGTCCTCACCAGGCCAGACACAGGCATAGGCCAGCGTCAACACCTGAAAGCCATGTCTGGCAACGATGGGACGGCTCATAGGGCTGGCGTCGATGGTGAGGAAGCGGTAACCGCGCGTTTTGGCTTCTTGCACTCTGGCGGCGAGAACGGCCGTGTACATGCCTTGTTTGCGATATTCCGCGCGGGTGGAACCGCCCCACAGGCTGGCAAACTGGCTGTCGGGCGGAAAGTTGATCCAGCCGGCGCAGGCCGGAATGCCAGCGGCATAGGCCACGTAAATGTTTAAATAATCGGGGGCAGTCCGCATTTCTTCTGCCAACCGTTCGCCCCAGGCGCTGCGGTCGCCGCCCCACACCGCTTCTTCAATCGCTATCACGTGCGTCACCTGAGCCGGATCGGTCAGGCGGCGCACGTCGGCGCTTACCGGCTCGAGCAGGGCTTCAGGCGTTTGCGCCAGGTCCAGAACCATGATGGCTTCCTCTTCGCCAGGGCTGAAGCCATGTGTGAGCAATCGTTGGCGTAAGTCAGCCGGGGTGTCGTGGTCGTAGAGCTTCCATTCAAAGGAACGGCCGTTTCCCTCAAAGTAGTCTATCTGCTCCTGAATCACGGCGTCGGCATTGTCAGCGGTAAGACGGCTATATAAAACAAAGTTCGCTTCGCCGGATAGTAGTTCGTCCACATAACGCACCACCGATCCCACCGCTTCCCGACGCACACCTGGAAAAAGCGGTTCGCGGCGCTGTTCCTCATCATACAATGCCAACATTTCGTCTTTTGTCATTATGTTACCTATTCAAAAGCTTAGGAATGACTCTACCGAAAAAAGCTCACGCAAAGGCGTAAAGACGCAAAGTTACTCGAGAGAAAAATCTGCGCCATCCTTCGACAAGCTCAGGACAAGTTCTGCGAAATCGGTGGTTTTTTCAGCGCAGTCGGAAATGAGAACAGAACAACGGGCGAAAGATTGAAGGTAACCGTTCACGCCACCGCAGGTTGAGCCTGTCGAAGCTCAGGCTACATCTGAATAGTTACAATTCCCATTCCTTAACGAGAAAATCGTGCCAACAAGCCAGACCACTCTTTCGTGCGGCGATAGGGGCGAAAATGGTCCGAGTTTTCTAGCTGCGCCCTGTCATCAAAACCGGCGTCCAGCAGATGGTTCAGGCAAGAAAAGGTTTGGGCCTGGCTGCCCAAATTGGCCCAGGCAGCGGCACAGTTCCACCACAACCAGACGGGCGCGTCTCCCTGATTGATGGCTTTTTGATACCAGACGACAGCTTCCTGGTAATTTTGATGCC
>JAWOGU010000206.1:0-3330 GCA_046496595.1 Chloroflexota bacterium | reverse complement strand
GTGCGGTAGAGGGTTTGCTGCTGGGTTGATGTTTTTATTTGTCATGAAAGGAGGCTTAACAGGGATAAAAAGCATAAAAAGAATGATGTGCAGACCGATGGGAACGGCCGTTATGCCATAACTTTCGTAGAGCGAAACTCAGAAACAAATAATCGCTCATCACTTATAGGAGATAGAGAAAATGATAAAACATGGACCGGTTGATGTAGTTGTTTTGGCGCTTGGCGAGCCGCGTTTTGACGGCAGCATCCTGACGGAACTTGAACGTCAGGCTGCTTCCGGCACAATTCGGGTGCTGGACGCCATGGTATTGTTTAAGTCAGATAGTGGAGAGTGCTTGCGTCTCGATCTGGAAGATTTGCCGCCGGATCAGAAAGCCAAAGTCGGCTTTATTGAAACAGGCACGCGCGGTCTTTTTGACTCGGACGACGCCGACACCCTGTACGAAGGCATGGTGCCCGACTCGGCCGTCATCGCCCTCGCTATCGAACACGCCTGGGCAGTGGCCCTGGTGAACGCTATCGTGGATGCAGGGGCTGAAGTGGCCTTGAACTTCCGCGTACCCGCGTTTATCGTAGACGAGGCTTTTGCCTTGCTCGCAGAAGAACAATAAAAGGAGATTATCATGCCAGGATTAGTCAGAGGGATGGCCCGCACGGCGGCCGTAGTCGGTACCGCCACTGCCACCCGTAACGCCGTAAACCGCCGTCAGGCCGATAAGAATGTCGCCGCCTATTCAGAGGCCATGGCACAGCAAGCCCCGCCGCCACAGGAATATGCCCCGCCGCCCGCACAGGATACGGATGTCATTACGCAGTTGGAACGCCTGGGCGCTCTTTACGCTCAGGGGATTCTCACTGAAGAAGAGTTCGCGGCGCAGAAAGCGATTTTGCTCGGTATGTAAGGGATTTACAGTATCTTCTCAATATTCAGGGGAGACGAGGCCTGAGCTTGTCGAAGGCCGTTGGTTCGATCAGAGACCGTTGGTTTCGACAGGACTTCGGCGTGATCTCAGTCGAACGCTCAACCAACTCCGCCGCGATTTATTGAGATCATACGATTTACAGTTTAAAAACGGCGTCCTCCTGATTGGGCGCCAGGATTTGCTTTTTTTGAGGTGAAGATGCCAGCCTGTCTTCACCTCATATTCTTTATTTGTGACTATACAGCCTCTCGAGGACTGAGCTTGTCGAAGCCCGGTTGCCTGCGACAGGCTCAGGCAACGACCTGTACAGTTACCTTTATTTTATGAAATCATTTTTTCCTATTCTAAGTTGGCTGCCAGCCTACCAGTCCAAGCTGCTGCGCGGCGACATCATTGCGGCGCTGACGGTGTGGGCGCTGCTGGTACCGGAAGCCATGGCCTATGCCGGTATTGCCGGTATGCCGCCGCAAACCGGTCTGTACACGGCGCCGTTGGCATTGATCGCGTATGCTATTTTCGGTACGTCGCGCCACCTTAACGTGGGTCCCAGTTCCACCGTTGCCGCGCTTTCATTTACGGTAGTGGCCGGGTTGGCCGTGGCTGGCTCCAGCGAGTTTATATTGTTGTCTATTGCGCTGGCTCTTGTCACCGGCCTGCTGCTGATTGCCGCCAGCTTTTTGCGCCTGGGCGTGATGGCCGATTTTTTGTCGCGGCCGGTGTTGGATGGGTTTGTGGTGGGGGTAGCCATCTCCATCGCTGTGGGACAATTCGATAAGATTGTGGGGTTCCAGCCGGTCGCTACGTATGACTTTATACCGGAATCGTTGTTGTTTATCCGCGATATTGCCCTGATTCATTGGCCGACATTTGTGGTGGGTGTCGTTAGTTTGGCGCTGCTGTTTGCCCTGCATAAATATGCGCCGAAAATTCCGGCGGCCCTGGTGGTGTTGTTTTTGTCTATTATCGTTTCCAGTTTGCTGGATTTTGAAGCGATGGGGATTCACATTGTCGGAGAAATACCGGCTTCGCTGCCGCCATTTGGCCTGCCGGAAGGCTTTTCGGTGCAGCAGATGCTGCAGGTGGCATCGGGCGCGGTGGGCATAGCCCTGGTGGCTTTTGCCGAATCGGTGGCAATTGCCCGCTCGATGGGGACGCGCTTTGGCTATGAAGTGCGAGCAGACCAGGAATTATTGGCGCTGGGGGCGGCCAATCTGGGCGCCGGCTTTAGCGGCGGCTTTGTGGTGGATGGCAGCATGTCTAAAACGGCCGCTTCTGTGGAATCCGGGGCGCAGTCGCAAATGGTGTCTATGGTGGCGGCGGTGGCGGTTTTGATAACGGCCGTTGCCCTCACCCCCCTCTTCTACAACTTACCGGAAGCCACCCTGGGCGCGATTGTCATTCATGCCGTCTGGCATTCCATCAATCTGCGCAAAGTAGGCCAATATCGCCAAATTACGACGCTGGATTTTGTCACATCGGTGACGGCGCTGGTTGGCGTCTTGCTGCTGGGACTGCTGCAAGGGCTGCTGCTGGCGGCCTTTCTCGGTCTGGCGGCGCTGTTGTTTGGCGCCAAGCGGCGCAATACTTCCGTGTTAGGCAAAGTGCCGGACACAACCATGTACCGCAGCCTGGACAACTTCCCGGAAGGCGAAACCTACCCCGGCCTACTCATTTTACGCTTTGACGGCACCTTGTTTTATGCCAACACGCCCGACTTCATCTCGGCAGTGCGGCAGGCAGTGGCCGCCGCCGATCCCCCGCCTAAAGTTTTTCTGATTGATGGGGAAAGCATGAATGATATTGACGCCACGGCCGTGATCGTGCTCAAAGAGTTTCAGGCAGAATTAGCCCGCGCGGGCACGGAAATGCGCCTGGCCCGCATGAAAACAAGCGTCATGGCCGTCATCCAGCGCAGCCCATTGTATGCTGCCATTCCGCCGGAGCATTATTATCTCACCGTGCAGGACGCGGTGGATGCGTATCTGGCTGAGTATGGCAGCCAGGAATAAGCTATGACCACTCAATCGATCCGCCCCATTAATCTGCTGATAGGTGGCGCCTGCCTGTTTATCATCATGTTTGGCGTCAAGGCAACGGCCGTTATCATCAACCCTATTTTGCTGGCGGTGATTATCACCATTGCCGTACTGCCCCTGCCTACCAAACTAAAGCAGAAAGGCATGTCCGGCCGGGTGGCGCTGCTGTTGACGATTCTGTTGGTGGTGGGCGTCATGCTGGCCGTCATCTTGTTGTACCGCCAACGTCGCAGGAACCTGAAAACATTGAAGCGCGCCAAGCCGTGGCGCCATCCGATGCGACCCTGGACCAAGGCCCGGTTGAGAAGGTGACCCGTGAACGCAGCGCGAGAAAGATTCGCGTGGAAAATGCGAAATACCGGATTGTCA
>JAWOGU010000195.1:0-10901 GCA_046496595.1 Chloroflexota bacterium | reverse complement strand
CCACTGTTCACTGCCAACTGTCCACTGTTCACCGGCAGCGCTTCCGCTTCTTCGTCAAAATTGGGCGGCGGGGGGGGGCATGAAGCTGCCCGTTTCTTTGACCACCTCGGTTCTGATCGGCTGCGATTTGTAGGCGGGTGATGGCGCGGGAGTAGACCGGCCGTTGCCATTCCCTTTCCCATTTCCATATCCGTTTATATGGCCGTTGCCGACCGGGGAACGCTTGTCATCTTCCGCCGGAGTCCCGTTTTCCACTGTGATCTGCACGCGGTCGGCGATGATGTTGACGCCGTCTTCCTTCGCCTGCACTTTGCCCCAGAGTAGCATCACCTGGTCCACCTGCACCATGTCGCGGCACTCTTTCCAGGTACGCGGGAAAAAGACCACGTCGATCTTGCCGTCCAGGTCTTCCAGCGTGGCAAAGGCCATGGGGTCGCCCTTTTTGGTGGTGAGGGCGCGCAGTTGGCTGATCATGCCTGCCACTTTGATGATTTTACCGGCGTCGGTGGCTTGAATTTCGCCGATAGTGGTGTTGGCGTGAGGTTGAAGACTGGCTAACGGCCGTTCCAAAGGATGTTCTGACACATGTACCCCCAATGCTTCTTTTTCCCACTCTAATAAATCTTTGTGGTCAACTTTTTTCACCTTGTCCGGCGGATGCAGCAAATCGACATCCATGGTCATAGTGGACACACTGCTAATGCCGCCAAACAGACTCATCTGACCCAGCGCAGCGGTATCGTGGGCGCTGCCGCTGTAGGTGACAATGCGATCCAGGGCGTCCATAAACTGGGCAGGCGTGCCCCAGGCATCAAAGACGTGGCCTTTGATCATAAACTCCAGCGCTCGTTTGCCCACCCGGCGCATATCAACGCGATCACACAGCGCCAGCAAGTCTTTGAATTCGCCGTTCGCTTGCCGTTCGTCGATGATCAGGCTCAGAGCCGCCGCCCCCGCGTTTTTGATGGCCCCCAGACCAAAGCGGATTAACGGCCGTTCCCCGGCATCCTCAATCGTGAAATCCAGCCCGGACTTGTTGACGTCCGGCGGCGCTACGTCAATGCCCAAATTTTTAGCTTCCGCAAAATAGCGGCGCACCTTATCCGTGTTATCCCGTTCCACCGAGAGCATGGCGGTGAGATACTCCACCGGATAATGGGCCTTCAGAAATGCGGTCTGGCAGGTTACTTTGGCGTAGTCAGCGGCGTGGGCTTTGTTAAACCCGTATCGCGCGAAGAACTCAATGTCGCCCCAGATGGCGTTGCACACCTCACGGCTGAAACCGCGCGCCATGGCGCCGTCCGTGAATTTCATCTGGTGCTCTTCCATCAACTTCTTTTTCTTCTTGGCCACGGCTTTGCGGATCATATCGGCGTCGCCGGGGTCGTAGCCTGCTAAATCAGAAGCAATGCGTATGATCTGTTCCTGATAGACCAAAATTCCGTAGGTGTCTTTGAGGATGGGTTCCAGGGCGGGCGTGTGGTATTCCACGATGTCTTTGTGCTCGTAGATTTCGGCGTGCATCCGCCGGATGTATTCCGGAATGTTTTCCATCGGTCCGGGGCGATAGAGCGAAATGGCGGCGATGATGTGGTCGAAACGGCGCGGTTTCATTTCCATCATCAGGCGGCGCATACCGGCCCCTTCCACCTGGAACACGCCTGCCACCTCCCCACGCCCCAGCATGTCGAATAGAGCGTCCGGTTCTTTCGTGGGGTCTGGCCCCACATGCCCCTGGTCGTAGGGGATGTTGTCCATGGTGTAGACGGCGCCGTAGCGTTCCTCGATGAGCCGCGCTGCCCGGCGCATCACCGTCAGCGTACTCAGCCCCAGGAAGTCCACTTTCAGCAGACCGATGGATTCCACCACTTCCATCGGCCATTGGGTGACGCGGTCCACGCCGCCCAGTCCTTCCTCGCCGCTGGTGGGGCGGTTCAGGGGTACATATTCGTGCAGGGGTTTGTCGGAGACGATGACGCCGGCGGCGTGGCTGGAGGCGTGGCGGGCGACTCCTTCCAAATTTTGTGCGGTGTCGAGGAGGGTGCGAACGGCCGTTTCGCGTTTATACAGTTCCTCCAATTCCGCCGAGTAAAACTCGTGGTTTGGGGTCAACACATCCTTGATTTTGACCGGTTTACCGGGCACGGCCGGTACCAGGCGGGCAATACCGTCCACCTCCGGCAGCGGCATATCCATCGCCCGCCCCACGTCGCGGATAGCCGCCCGCGCGCCCAAGGTGCCAAACGTGATGATCTGCGCCACTTTTTCCGCGCCGTAACGCCGTTTGGTGTAGCCCACCATCATGCCGCGCAAATCGTCAGGGTAATCCAGGTCAATGTCGGGCATCGACACGCGCCCCGGATTAAGAAAACGCTCAAAGATGAGGCCGTTGACTAACGGATCGATACTGGTGATGCCCAGCGTGTAGGCCACCACCGAACCGGCGCCCGAACCGCGCACGTTCCACCAGATGTCGTTGTCTTTCCATTCCTGGTAGCTTTCGTAGGGGAATGGATCCTGATGCATGGCGTACCATTCGTCGCTGCGCGCCGCCCATTCGCACAAATCCCAGACGATGAGGAAATAAGTATCGAAACCCATGCGGTTGATGATGCCCATCTCATGGTCAAGACGGGCGCGCAAAGCCTCATCATTTTGGGCGCGTTCAGCGCCGTAACGCCAGATCAGCCCTTTTTCGCACAGGCGGCGCATGTAGGTGTGGGCCGTGTAACCGACCGGTACCTCAAACTCCGGCAGATGGTAGCCGTCGCTGTCCAGGTTCACGTCGCACATTTCGGCGACGAGCAGACTGTTGCTCAGCGCGCCGGGAATGTCGCCGAACAGGTGGGCCATTTCGGCGTAGGATTTAAGGTAATACTCCTTGTCGGAGAAAGTGAGCTTGGGTTTTTGCATGGTGGAACCGGTCTGGATGCAGAGCAGCGTTTCATGCGGATTGGCGTCTGCGGCGAGGGTGTAATGCACGTCGTTGGTCGCCAGAAAGTTGTTCTCCAGACCAAAGCGGGGAGCCATTTCGAGGAGCTTTTTGTTGATGGCGGTCAGTTCGGGAATGTGGTGCTCTTGCAGTTCGATATAGAGGCGATCCTTGCCGAAGATGTCCAGGTATTCGCCCAGGAGCCGGTCGGCCAGCTTCTCGTTGCCGTCGCCCAGCGCCCGCGGAATTTCGGCCGCCATGCAGCCGGTGGTGGCGATGATGCCGTCGCTGTGGGCCGCCATGAACTGGCGGTCGATGCGTGGTTTGTAGTAGTAGCCGTCTAGCTGGGCGGAACTGGCGATTTGCAGCAGGTTGAGGTAGCCGGTTTGGTTTTGGGCCAGCAGCAGCATGTGGAAGCGGTTTTTGTCCAACTGGGGGTCGCGATCTTGCATGGTGCGCATGGCGAGGTAGGTTTCGATGCCGATGATGGGCTTGATACCGGCCGCTTTGGCGGCGCGGTAGAAGGGCATGGTACCGTACATGGCGCCGTGATCGGTGAGGGCGACGGCGGGCTGGTTCAGTTCAACGGCGCGCTGCACCAGGTCGTTGATGCGGCTCAGGCCGTCGAGCAAGGAATACTCGCTGTGGACATGGAGATGGACAAAGGGTTGGTGATCGGTCATGGTTTAGCCAGAGCGAGAGCAAGAGTGGGTTCAATTGTTGTATTGCCCCGCAGAGGTGAGTATATCACATCTGCGGCCTGATCCCGGAAAATTTAAGGATGGATTTTGAGCCGTTTCGTTAGCCCTGTCAATTGTGTTATTATTGGGTGCATGGCAACTGTCATCCTCGTTCGGCATGGAGAAAATGATTGGGTAAAGAAGAATCGGCTGGCAGGCTGGATTGAGGGTGTTCACTTGAACGAAAACGGCCGTTCTCAAGCCAAAGACGCCGCCAAACGCCTGTCTAAACTGCCCATCACCGCGCTCTACAGCAGCCCCGTTACCCGCTGTCTGGAAACCGCCGAGTACATCGCCAAATCCCAAAAGCTAAAAATTGGGGAGCTGGAAGACGTGGGCGAAGTGCGTTACGGGAAGTGGGAAGGCAAAAAGATCAAAAAACTGGCCGCCAAACCGGAATGGCACGCTGTACAGCACTTTCCCAGCCGCTTTCAATTTCCAGAGGGTGAGGCCCTGCGTGAGGTACAGTTTCGCGCCATACAGGCGTTGGAAACCTTAAGCGCCAGACATGGACAAGAGATGATCGCCGTCGTTTCCCACGCGGACTTGATAAAGTTGGTTTTAGCCCATTACCTTGGCGTCCATATAGACTTGTTCCAGCGAATCGTGATCTCACCGGCGTCGGTCAGCGTGCTGGCCTTGCAGCCCAACGGCTCTGTCCAGGTCGTCCGCATCAATGACACTGGACCGCTGCAACCGCCGGCCGAAACCACTAAAGCTGATCCTGAAAAATGAAAACACCAACGACACCAGCGCACAGCAAAAACTGAGAGGCACAAGTATGGCCCAGCATATCGAACTCAATCCAGTTTACCACCTCACCGTGGGCACGGTTGGCGAACCGGGGCAGCGGGTCTTTTTCCTGCAAGGCAGCCAGGGTTCGCGGGTTATTTCACTGACCATTGAAAAAGAACAGGCGGCGATGCTGGCTTCCAGTTTCGAAGCGTTGTTGGAAGAACTGAACAAGCAGCACCCCCAGGGAACGCGTGAGGCAGAGGAGCCGGTGTGGACCGACCTGCGCCTGCGTGAACCCCTGGATGTTCTGTTTCGGGTGGGGCACATGGGTTTGGGCTATAACGAAGAGACGGACCAGATTGTGCTGGTGGCTTATGAACTGGTAGAAGAAGGGGAAGAGCCAAGCGTTGTCAGTTTTTGGCTGGTGCGGGCGCAGGCCAAACTTCTCATCCGGCATATTACCGAGGTCGTGAGATCAGGCCGTCCTGTTTGTGGTAACTGCGGGTTACCTATTGACAAAGATGGACATTTCTGCCCGAATCGTAATGGACATATTCATTAGGCGGCGCCACCGAGGATGTGATGGCTGAAGCCGATATTTTGCACCTTTTACAAAACGGCCGTTTAGAAATTGAAGGTCTGCTGCCGTGGAGTTCCAACTACACCTTTCTGGTACAGGTGTGCGGCGAAGACGGGGAACTGCCAGCCGTGTATAAACCGCGCCGGGGCGAACGGCCGTTATGGGATTTTCCCCAGGGCACGTTGTGTGTGCGGGAACGGGCAGCCTTTGTCGTCAGCGCCGCCCTGGGCTGGGCTTTGACGCCGCCGACTGTGCTGCGCGATGGTCCGCATGGCCTGGGTTCCGTGCAGTTGTTTATTGAACACGACCCCGAACGCCACTATTTCACCTTTGAAGGGCAGCCCGACTACGCCGCCCAACTGCAACAAATCGTGTTATTCGACATCCTCATCAACAATGCAGACAGGAAAGGTGGGCACGTCTTGCTGGAGCAAAAAGATGGTGAGCCGGATCATTTATGGGCGATTGATCATGGCGTCTGTTTTCACACAGATCCCAAGCTGCGCACCGTCATCTGGGAATTTGCCGGGCAGCCGGCGCCGCCGGACCTGCTGGCCGATTTGCAGCGATTTCAGGAAGACATGGCGGTTGATAACGGCCGTTTACGCACCCAGTTAATCGAACTGCTGAGTGTACAAGAGGTAACAACGCTCCTGTACCGTCTAAGAGACCTGCTGCAAACCGGTCTCTTTCCGCAGCCCGGACCGGGCAGGCATTATCCCTGGCCTCCTGTATAATACGTGAAATAAATCCCTGCTGGCTCGTGTCCCATTAAAGGGATAGGCGCAAAACTCAGTCAAAAATCTTAGAAGACACAAACAAAACCCATGGCATATAAAATCCTCATCATTGACGATCATCCCGAAACACGCAGTATCATTGGCCACGTTCTTAAACAACAGGGTTATGTGGTGGTGAATGCCGAAAATGGCAAGCTGGGCGTGGATACGGCAGAGCGGGAGCAGCCCCACATCATCTTGTGCGACTACATGATGCCCGTCATGGACGGCGTGCAGGCGGTGCGCCACCTGCGCGCCAATACCGCCTTCGACAAAGTGCCCATCATCATGTTCACAGCCGTCGATGATCCCCAGCAAAAATTAACGGCCTTTGACGCTGGCGCGGATGATTATCTCAACAAGCCCACAGAACCCTCTGAACTGATTGAACGGGTCAGAATTTTATTGGAAACCAGTTACGGTTCTGGACCACCGCCACCCACATCCGGGGCCACCCTGCTGAATCCTTCAATGTCGGGTTTCCCCGCCGACGATGCGCCGGACGCCGGACAGGAAGCACGAGAAATTGTGGCTGTTATGGGCGTGCGCGGCGGAGTAGGAACCACCACCACCGCCATTAACCTGGCGTCAACGTTAGCCAGGGCCGGCCGTTCCACCGCTCTGGTTGATTTTGACATGATGCATGGACATATCGGCCTGTACCTTAACCAGAAAACGGCCGGCGGCGCCAATACCCTGGCGACCATGACAGATACAGAAGTTGCGGAACAAATCACAGATCATTTGGTGACCTATGCCCCCAAACTGCGCTTAATGCTGGCTCACCCCAACGTAGACGGCCGTTATCCCATCTTATCCGGACCGCAGGCAGGCAGTTTGCTCATTTCCCTGGCGCACCTGGTAGAAACTACCATCGTAGACCTGGGTTCCAATTTTAACGAAATCACCCGCAGCACTCTGGAACTGGCCGACCAGGTTTTTATCTGTCTGCGTCCCGAACGCGTCGCTTTGGTGGCGGCCCGGCAGTTGTTGGACCACTTGCGCAAAACGTTGTTCCCGCAAACGGTAATCAACCTTATCCTGCTGGATTTTAGCAGCGGTGGGGTGCAGCTTCCGCAAACGGCCGTTGAAGGCTTTTTAGGGTATCCCGTCACCGCCACTATCCATATTTCACCTAAAGAAATCGCCCACTCTGTTAACAAAGCCAGCCCTCTGGTCTTTCTAAGCGAACAGACGCCAGCCATAGATGCTTTTAAACGATTAGCCCAACAACTGCAAAAAACCGGTTGACCAACATGTCAGAAACCCACGAAGCATTAATCCAGCAAGCTGTCGGCATTCTCAAGAATGCCAGGTCCGTTGTGGCTCTCACCGGCGCCGGCATCAGTACCCGCTCCGGTATACCGGACTTTCGCAGCCCGGAATCTGGCTTGTGGGATCATGTGGATCCCATGGACGTTGCCACCATCACCGCCTTTAAGCGAAACCCGCAGGCATTTTTCGACTGGATACGGCCGTTGGTGCAGCACATTGTCAGAGCAGAACCGAACGCTGCCCACCGGGCGCTGGCTAATCTGGAAAAATATGGCCCACTCAAAGGCATCATCACCCAAAACATCGACGTTCTCCATACCAGAGCCGGTTCGCAGAACATATACGAAGTACACGGCCATTTGCGCGAAGCCACCTGTATGCAATGCCTGGAAACCTATGCCACAGAATTGGTACTCGACAAGTATTTGCTTAACGGCGACGTACCGCGCTGCCCTGCCTGCCGCGGCGTCCTGAAACCGAACGTCATTCTTTTTGGCGAAATATTGCCCATCACCATCCTGAATCGCGCCAGACGCCTGACCCAGGAATGTGACGTGATGATCGTGGCCGGCTCCTCTTTAGAGGTAGCTCCGGCCGGCGATTTGCCTATGCTGGCAAAGTTTGCCGGCGCCAAAGTGATCATCGTTAATTACGCTGAAACGCATCTGGACGATCTGGCCGATGTCGTCATCCATGCCGATGTGACAGAAGTGCTGCCCCGTCTGGCGGCCGGGTTTCTACCCGGCGCATAAACTCCTGAAGTACCGCGAGGAACTGGTATGTCTACTGCTGTCGAACCCCAAGAACGCCTGTCTTTAGCTGAAATCAATCCCAAGAGCCTGGAAAAATTATTGGAGGTCAGCACGCGCCTCAGTTCCACCCTGCATCTGGAGCACCTGCTCGACATGGTGATGGACGTAGCCACGGATCTGACCAACACGGAAGCGGCCTCCATTTTGCTGGTGGACAGGCAGACAGGTCAGCTTTATTTTGCGGCGGCGTCAGGCCCAGACATTCCGGAGAACATTGCCGTGCCTTTGGATGGCAGTATTGCCGGGTGGGTGGTGCGTAACGGCCGTTCCCTCATCCTCGACGACGTGCAAACCGATGACCGCTTTTATGCCCACGTGGACCACAACCTGCAATTTCATACCAGCACCATGCTGGCGGTGCCCCTGATTACCAACAAAGGCATCATTGGCTGCCTGGAAGTGCTCAACAAAAACGACGGCAGCCACTACACCAGCCAGGACGTGGCCCTGATGGAAGCGCTGGCCTCGCAAGCCGCCGTCGCCATCCTAAACGCCCACCTCTTTCACCAGTCAGACCTGCTGGCCGAGATCATGCATGAGCTAAAAACGCCGCTCATGGCGATTACCACCGCCAGCGAACTGCTGGCCCGGCCCGAACTGCCGGTTCACAAACGAGATGACGTGGTGGTCATGATCCGGCGCGAAACGCAGCGGCTCTCGCGCATGACCAAAGAATTCGTCGATTTTGCCCGCCTGGAGTCCGGCCGGATGCAGTTACAACGGTCGCCAATTGACATAACGGCCGTTGTCACGGATGTCATTGGGCTGTCACTGGCGCAGGCGGAAGCCCGCGCTGTGGAACTGGTGGTGGACATGGCCGACGATTTGCCCACCGAGAACGACATGCCCTACCTCTTGGGAGATCGGGACCGTTTGCAGCAGGTTCTGCTCAATCTGGTGAGCAATGGCATCAAGTACAATCGGGAAAACGGCCGTTTAGCCATTGTCGGCCGCCGCGAAAAAGAACACGTCTACCTGGCCGTTGCCGACACCGGTCAGGGCATTCCCCCTGAAGCCGTCGGCCATCTGTTTGAACGCTTTTACCGCGTGCCCGGCAGCGAAGGCAAAGCCGAAGGCAGCGGACTGGGTTTAGCCATCACCAAAAAAATTGTGGAAGAACACCAGGGCCGCATTCACGTGGAAAGCGTGGTGGGTAAAGGTACCACCTTCACCCTGGACCTGCCCCTAACCAGCGCCTAACCGCGCCATCACTTCCGGTACCCAATCACACAACTCGCGCATCAGCAGCCCGGATGAATAAGGATAACAGGCCGCCGCCGCCCCATGCAGATAGGCCCCCAGGCAGGCCGCTTCATACGCCGCCACCCCCTGCGCCCGCAGCCCGGCAATGATGCCGCTCAACACATCCCCACTGCCACCCACCGCCAGCGCCGGATTGGCAAACGGATTGATCGTCACCCGTCCGTCCGGGGCGGCAATGACGGTATACGCCCCCTTCAGCAGCAGCACACAGTTCCAGATCCGCGCCTGCGCCTGCGCCACGCTGATCCGGTCCATCTCGCGCAGCGCCGTCAGGGGAATGCCCATTAAGCGCGCCATCTCGCCGGGATGGGGCGTGAGAATGGTGTCGGGCGATGGCAGCCGCGCCGCCCAATCGTCCATTTGCGCCAACAGGTTTAGGCCGTCGGCGTCGATGATCAGCGGCGGCAGCGTTTCCTGGGCTGCCAGCAGCGCCGCCATGAAAGCGTCGGCCTGATCCAGGCCCGGTCCCACCAGCAGTACGCTGGCCTGGATCTCTTGCAGAACAGGCAGACTGGCGGGGTTGAAAATCTGTGTATCAGGGATCAGCGGGAAGGTGGCCTCCGGGATTTGCCCGGCGCACACGGCGCGGATGCTTTCCGGCACAGCCAGCGCCGCCAGACCGGCGCCCACGCGGTAGGCGGCTTTGGCGGCCAGCAGCGGCGCCCCCCAATAACGATGGGATCCGGCGGCGATCAGCGCCGCGCCAAAGCTGCCTTTGTGGCCGTCCAGGGGCCGGGCAGGCAGCATGGTTTTGGCTTCCGCCGGCGTCATCACCGCCGCCTGCACCCCGGCGACCTCTGGCAGATCGGTGGGAATGCCGATGTCGGCGACGACCAGTTCACCGCAGGCCGCCGCTCCCGGAAACAGGAAATGGCCGCGTTTGGGTCCGGCAAAGGTCACGGTTAACCTGGCGGGCAGGGCCAGTTTGTCCAGCGCGCCCGTATCGCAGTTCAGCCCGCTGGGACAATCGACGGCGACGATAACCGGGAGCTTTTTTCTGCGGCCCCGCCCCTCTGCGTTAAATTGGTTCAGGCTGACTAAGTTGGTTTTTTGGGCGGAGGCGAGGGCGGCGGAACGGCCGTTTACCCCCAGCCTCACCTGCTCCATCAACTGCGCCAGTTCACCCTGGATGGGTCTGGCGGCGCCGGTGCCCAACAAGGCGTCGATGACCAGGTCGGTGACGGCGAGACGGGACCGCAGCACCCGAAAGCGCTGGTCGAAACCGGCCTCGACGGCAAACAGTCCCATTGCCATGATTTTAGCGTAGTTTTCGTCTTGTGCGGGATGGCGGGCTTTGGTGAGGTAGAAGGCCACGTCGGCTCCGGCTTGCGCCAGATAGCGGCCAGCGACCAGGCCGTCACCGCCGTTGTTGCCCGGTCCTACCAGCACCAATACTTTCATGCCGCTAACCGGATAACGCTCGCTAATGGCGTCGGCCACGGCTTTGCCGGCCGTTTCCATCATCTGCGGGTAACTGGCGGCTCCGGAAGCATCGGCGGCTTTTTCCGCTGCTACCATTTCCGCCACGGTGAAGATTTTGAGCATAAGCACCTCTTTGATGTGGAGGTGATGGGGCGAAAAGATGTGGAGGTGATGGGGTGATGGGGTGTGCAGCGATACGGAAGTAATAGGGAAGGGTTTTTCACCCCATCACCTCTACACCCCATCACCTCCACATCTTTTCGCCCCATCACCTCCACATCAAAGAGGTGCTTATGCTCAAAATCTTCACCGTGGCAGAAATGGTAGCAGCGGAAAAAGCGGCCGATGCTTCCGGAGCCGCCA
>JAWOGU010000525.1:0-5951 GCA_046496595.1 Chloroflexota bacterium | reverse complement strand
GCTGGCCGAACTGGACACCGCTGAGTTGGACCGGCAGCTTGTCCAGGCACAAACCAATCTCACCGCGGCGGAAATTCAACTGGCGAACGCGGCGCAAGAAGTGGAAGACAACCTAGCGCAGGCGCAGTTGAACCTGGAACGAATCCAGGTGCAGCTCAACCAAACCTACGCGGCGGGCAGCGAATCCGGGCTGATTAGCGCTTCCGTCAACCTGAACCGGGCGCAGCAGCGCGTGGCCGACGCCGCCTACGAATACCAGAAAGCGGTAGACCGCACCTGGGAGCCGCCGGAAATCGCGGAGAGCTACGCTCGTTTCCTGCAAATGGCGGAAGAGGATTTGCTGGTGGCGGAGGCGCAGTACAATGACGCCATCAACGGCGACAGCGGCAGCGTCTACACGGCGCAGGGTTTGCAAATTGACCAGGAACTTGCCGAGCAGAACATCGCCAAATTGCAGCGGGGCGTCAGTCCGCTGCTGGCGCTGGAGGTTGAGCGGGCGCAGCTCGCCATCGCCGACATCGAGCGGCAGTTGGGGGAGGCGCAGTTGTTTGCGCCCATTGCCGGCGAGGTGCTGGCGTTCAACGCCTATCCCGCGCCAGGCGCGATGGTGGGCGCGGGCACCCCCTTTGTGCGGCTGCTGGACACGGCCAACCTGGAATTCCACACCTCGAACCTGAGCGAACGTGACCTGGCGCAGATTGAGCCGGGACAGCCGGTGAGCATTGTGCTGAAAGCTTACCCGGACGCGCCGCTGACGGGCACGGTGCTGCGCATTGGGCTGCAGGCGGCGGGGCTGATGGGCGACGCCGCCACGTTCCCGGTGATCGTGCAGTTGGCTGAAGTGGATTTGGATTTACGGCCGGGCATGACGGGGAGAGCGGAGATTAGCGGGGGGAGATAGGGGGTAGAGGGGAACGGCCGTTAATATTTGCATAAACAAAGGGCGCGCAAAAGAGCCTTCACACAAAAACCCGGCCCGCCCGTTGGCTCAAAATCAGGTATAAGCGGCTGTTGGCATCTGAATATATCGGTCTGGTTTCTCGGTATTTTCTTGAATCGCAAAAAAGCGTCTTTCAATCTCTTTGAGAACGGCCGCCTCATAATAAATCATGCCACAATTGACACACACTTCAACAGGTGTATTGGGCACAAGCAGATACTTCCCTTTGTGACTGTAGAGATATTCAACTCGCCGTTCTTCATACTGTTCACTACCGCAAAAGTTGCATTTTACTTTCTTGGTTTTTTCATTCATCGTTTGCATTTCCTCGTGTCCAGGGATCAATAAACTTGGGTGGAGCAGGGACGTAAACTGTTATCAGGGCAATTTTTTCTCCACGCCAGCCGCAGACCACATGGACTGGTATTTCTCCGGCAAAACCGACTATTAGACAACTACCACCACGACCCGTATCGGGATACTGCTCTAAAATCTCGCCAGTTAGCAGCGCTTCCTCGACTTGCGTAAACGTCAACTCGTCTGCCTTCCTTTCTATTTCAGCGTGGAGGCTGTAGAGGTATTGGTCAGCACGAACGTGGTCTTTGATGTCTTCGATTTCCATTGTCACAAATTCTATTTTACTCTCTGTGTCAATCCAGTACGCATCTCTTTTGCACAAAGATACGTATCTCTTGGTTAAAAGATGCGTATCTTTCGATTAAAGGATACGTATCTTTTTTGTGTCTCGACTACAGCTTTTCAAATATAATCCGGCTCAACGCCAGTTTGAACTCCTTTCCTGGCGTAAAGCGGACATTGACGTTCTTAATGTTATTGGCTCTCACATCCACTTCCTTATCTGAGCCATCAGCCTTTACGCTGAGGCGGAAGCTGCCAAAATCACCCAACTCGACGATATTACCTTCCATGAGTTCTTGCGGGATAAGTGTGAGCAAAGTTTCCAGGGCAGCAGCAAGGTCGACAGAGCTGAGGGTAGAAATTTGGGATCCCTTTTGCGCCAGACCACGCTGGCTGGTGCGGCCGCTGCTCTTTACAACAGGGTAATAACGAGGCGGGTCTTCTGGTTTTTGTGGGTTTTTCTTGGGTACAACATTGTATTTTACGGACATGTATACGACTCCTTTTTACTGGCTTGTGGTATCCAGGAGTGCAGACAGATTTATAAGCCTTATCCCCCCGGACACCAAGATAAATATAAAATGTCAACCGGCCTCTAAAATCATGAGACTTTAACCACAGACCGGTGCGACTTGGACATATATTCACATAAAATTAGCTGTTCTGCAATGCGCAGCAATGATTTCGCCGGACCTCTGGGTCCCCGCCGTTCTGTCTCCCAATCTTGCACCATACAAACTGACCCCATGTTAGGATGCCTCGCTTGTTAACATTGAAACTTTGGGCTTCCATCCATTTTTGTCTCTCTACCACTTTGGTTTACAATGGCTTTGAGGAATCGTCTATGCTGCAAGAAATAATCGTCTTCATTGTGCTGGCACTGACACTCGTCCTGTTTGTGTGGGGACGTTGGCGCTATGACGTTGTCGCGATGCTGGCTCTGTTAGCCGTCACCATCACCGGCATCATCCCAGGCGAAGTGGCGTTCGCCGGGTTTGGTCATCCGGCCGTGATTACGGTAGCGGCCGTTTTGGTGGTCAGTCGTGGGCTGCGTAATTCCGGTGTGGTGGACCTGCTGGCAAAACCGCTGTTTCGCATTGGTGAACGGCCGTCGGTCCAGATTGGCGCCTTAAGCTCAATGGTCGCCACTCTGTCCGCCTTCATGAACAACGTGGGCGCCCTGGCTTTGCTGATGCCGGTAGCCATTCGCCTGGCGCGGAAAAACGGCCGTTCTCCCTCCCTCCTCCTCATGCCCCTCGCCTTTGGCTCCCTGCTTGGCGGCCTCATCACCCTCATCGGCACGCCGCCCAACATCATCATCGCCACCTTCCGCACCGAGACCGGGGCCGAACCCTTCCGCATGTTCGATTTCGCCCCCGTCGGACTGGGCGTAGCCTTGGCTGGCCTGCTCTTCGTCACGCTGATCGGTTGGCGGCTTGTCCCCCAACGCAAAGGGGCCGCTTCCCGCGAAGAGATGTTTGAGATTGGCGACTACGTGACAGAAGTCATTGTCCCGGCCGATTCCGGTTTGGTTGGCAAACGGCTGCGCGATCTGGGAACACTCAGCGACGCCGAAGTCATCGTTATTGCGCTGGTGCGCGGCAAACGCCGCCTGAACAACCCCACCAGTTTCGAGGTGCTGCGCACCGAAGATATCCTCGTCGTCGAGGCCGATTCCGAAGATTTGCGCGAACTGGTGGACGCCGCCGGTCTGACCCTGAGCGGAAGCCGTAAACTGGGCGAAGACGCGCTGGATGGCGGCAGCCTGATGGAAGCCGTCGTCACAGTCGACTCGCCGCTCATCGGGCAGACGGCTCGCAGCCTCAACCTGCGCTGGCGCTACGGCGTTAATCTGCTCGGCGTGGCCCGCATGGGATCACGCATCCATCTTCGCCTGCGCGACATTCGCTTTCAGACAGGCGACGTGCTGCTGCTGCAAGGGCCAACAGGGTCTCTCCCGGCTACACTCTCCACTTTAGGCTGCCTGCCCCTGGCCGGCCGCGGCCTCAACCTGGGGCAACCGCGCCGCGTGGGGCTGGGTCTCGGCATCTTTGGCGCGGCGCTGCTCCTGGCGGCTGCCGGCCTGCTGCCCATCCAGGTAGCCTTCGTTGGGGCAGCCATCGCCATGATCCTAACCAGGATTATTTCCGTGCATGAAGCGTATGAGAGCATTGATTGGCCTATTATCATCTTGTTAGGCGCGATGATACCGGTGGGGCAGGCGCTAGAAATCAGCGGCGGCGCAAACCTGATCGCCAGTGCGACGCTGGCCGTTTCCGACCAAATGCCGCCTGTAATCAGCCTGATCATCGTCCTGGTGGGCACCATGTTCCTGTCTGATTTGGTGAACAACGCGGCGGCGGCCGTTTTGATGGCCCCGATTGCTATTTCTGTAGCTGCCGGGATGGGCGCATCGACTGACCCCTTTCTGATGGCGGTCGCCATCGGCGCATCCTGCGCCTTCCTGACGCCCATCGGTCACCAATCGAATACGTTGGTGATGGGACCGGGCGCCTACCATTTTGGTGATTATTGGCGAATGGGGCTGCTGCTGGAAGTGGTGATTGTGGTGGTCGGTATTCCCCTGATTATGCTGTTCTGGCCGATGTAAAAAACTAAGCGAAATAATAACGCCACTCGCCGGTTTTCTCTCCATTCAGGTACACACCTTCACAGGACAGGGAGTCATCCTTAAAATATTCCCGGTACTCCCCATTTCTCAACTGTCCGTCCACATCAAACTGATTGTCGTCTGCTTTCATATATTCACTCTTTGAACTATACAGGTAGGTTTTCTGAGCCTATCGAAGGGAACCGGGCTTCGACAAGCTCAGCCCTCGACAGCGCTGTATAGTTACCACTCTTTTTTATCCGGATTTTTGAGGAGAAGAAACGAAAACGGCCGTTTCCTCCACAACCAACAGTATAACCGAACTTCAATTGACGAACCCCGGCAATCATTGTTTAATCCACGTTATGAACGCCGCACCAACACGCAACACCGCCCAACTGTGGCGCTGGCTCATGGTCGCCCTGCTCTTGCTGGCCTTTGGCCTGCGCCTGCACCGCACCGGCGACCGCGCCGTGTGGTGGGACGAAGGCTGGTCGGTGTGGGTGGCGCGGCAGTCCTTAAGCGACATCGCCTTCCAGACGGGCCACGACGTGCATCCGCCGGTCTATTTCTGGCTGCTGCACCTGTGGCAGGAGGGAACCGGTGACACCGAATTCGCCCTGCGCGCCTTTTCCGGGGCGTTGGGCACGCTGGCGATTGCCGCCGTTTACCTGCTGGGGCGCACAGTCGCCAATGCGCCGACCGGTTTTCTGGCGGCGCTGTTTCTCACCGTTTCTCGCTTTCACATCATCTGGTCGCAGGAGATGCGCATGTATGCCCTGGCGGGACTGCTGGCGCTGCTGGGCGCCTGGGCGGCGAGGCGCGTGTGGGAGCGGGGCAAACCGGTTGACTACGCGCTTTACATTCTCTGTATGACGGCCGGGCTGCTGACGCTGTACCTCTTTTTTCCGATCCCACTGGCGATCAACATCGCCTGGTTGTGGGTGCTGTGGCGCTCCCAGAACAGGCAGCGAGCGCTCTTTACCTGGGGCGCGGCGCAGGCGGCGATTCTGGTGGTGATGGGGCTGTGGCTCTCGTATGCCCTGCAAGGTTTCTTGTCCACCTCCTCGGCGACGCCCATTGGCGTGTGGGATTTCCTCAAGATTTACTGGACGGTGCTGGTGACGGGTATTCCTTTGAACGTGGAGGCGTATGCGCGGTATACACTGCCGGTGCTGGTGGTGTTTGTAACGGCCGTTTTCACCCTCATCCTCCAGTCCCGCCGGCACTGGCGCATGGCGCGGGACGTGACCCTGCTTCTCAGCGGGCTGCTCATTCCGCTGGCGGTCGTGGTCTACGTCACCATCCCCAAAGCGGGCAGCTACGCGCCGCCGTTTGATCCGCGCTACCTCGTCATTTTTACCGGCTACTACAGTCTGCTGCTGGCCTGGGGCATTTTGCGCCTGGGCGCCGGGCGGCGCTGGCCGTTGGCGGCGGCGCTAAGCAGCGTGGTGTTCTACGTCTCCTGGGTCGGAATGCAGGGTTATTACAGCGGGCGCATTCTCATGGACGATTACAAGTCGCTGGCCAATACGCTGGCGGCCTATGCTCAACCAGGGGACGCCGTGGTGCTGCACTCCGACCGGGACTGGCCGATTTTTGATTACCACGCCGACCGGCCGTGGACGGGTGTGCCGCATTTGTGGGCAGTGGATGGGGAAACGGCCGTTTCCTTCCTCTCCCCTCTCTGGCAAAACAGCAGCGGCGTCTGGCTGGTCCTCACTCCCTACGCCAACGTCACTGATCCAGCGGGTTACATTC
>JAWOGU010000174.1:0-12929 GCA_046496595.1 Chloroflexota bacterium | reverse complement strand
GCCTGGGCAAACATTGGCTCATCGTCGAAGAGGGGCAGTTCAGCACGGGCGCGGGCGCGTTGGACGACGCCAACGTCATCCTGACCATTTCCGCCCTCGACGCGGCCCAGGTTTTTGCCGGCGACAAAGACGCCAAAGCCGCCTACATGTCCGGTGCGCTCAAAGTCACCGGCGAACTGCCCGACGCCGTCAAAGTGCAAACCCTCATTGAGATTGTCGCTGAAGAAATCGAATATTAGAAAGGATGAAGGATGAAGGATGAACGATGAACGAGACCCATTATTCATCATTTAGCATTCATAATTCATCCGTAACTATACAGCCAGACGAGGGCTGAGCCTGTCGAAGCCCGGTTTCGCCTTCGACAAGCTCAGGCTACACCTGTATAGTCACATTCATCCTTTATTTCATCCTTCCATTTTCGGAGCAAACGATGATAACCTCTCCCCCAAAAACACAACAATACGCCATTTCCCAATGGCACGATACCGACAAGGTGCTGGCGCAGTTGGCGGCGCTGGTGGCGCAGCCCATGCGTCCCATTCGCCGGGACAAAATGAGCGAGTACCTGGCTTACTTTCACCAGCGCTGCATCCGTTCCAAAGAGATGACCGAGAAAGCCAAAACGCTCATCCCCGGCGGCGTGCAGCATAACCTGGCCTTCAACTACCCGTTCCCCATCGCCATCGAAAAGGCGGACGGCGCTTACATGTGGGACGTGGACGGCAATGTCTACATCGATTTCTTGCAGGCGGGCGGTCCCACGGTGTTGGGCAGCAATTACAAACCGGTGCAGGAAAGGGTGATTGACCTCATCCGGGAATGCGGTCCGGTGACGGGCCTCTTTCACGAATACGAATACAAACTGGCCGAACTGATCAACCGCCACATGCCTGCCGTGGAGATGTTCCGCATGTTGGGCAGCGGCACGGAAGGCGTCATGGGCGCGATCCGGGCGGCGCGGGTGTTTACCGGCAAGCGCAAGGTCATCAAAGTAGGCGGCGCCTATCACGGCTGGAGCGATCAGATGGTCTACGGCCTGCACATTCCGGGAACCGGCGCCATGGAAGCGTTTGGCATTCCGGGCGGGGCGCTCAAGGAAACGCTGGAATTCTTCCCCAACGACCTGGATGAACTGCGTAAAATGCTGGAGAAGAACCACGAGCGCGGCGGCACGGCGGCCGTTATCGTGGAACCGGTGGGTCCGGAAAGCGGCACGCGCCCCATCCATTTTGACTTTAACCAGAAAGTGCGCGAACTGTGCGACGAATTTGAGACACTGCTCATTTTTGACGAGGTCGTCACCGGATTCCGCCTGGGTTTGGGCGGAGCGCAGGGTTACTTTGGCGTCACGCCGGACCTGACGGTGTTTGGCAAATGTGTGGCAGGCGGGTATCCGGCGGCGGGCGGTTTGGGCGGCCGCCGCGAAGTGATGGCGACGCTGGCGGCCGGTTTGGAATCGGGTAAGGAACGGGCTTACGTGGGCGGCACCCTGTCGGCCAATCCGTTGAGCAGCGCGGCGGGCTACTACTCCATTTTGGAGATGGAGCGCACCAACGCGCCGGTGATTGCCGGGCAGGCGGGCGACAAGTTGACGGCCGGTTTGCAGGCCATCATCGAAAAATACGAACTGCCTTTTGTGGCCTATAACCAGGGGTCCATTGTGCATCTGGAAACGTCGGGCGTGATGCTGCTTAACATTATGGATCCGCAGGCCCTGCCGGAAGCCAAGACGCGCAAGTTTATGATGGAAGAGATGGGCGCAGCTTACATGGCGGAAGGGTTGATCACGCTGGCCGGCAGCCGCATGTACACCAGCCTGGCCGACACGGATGACGTGATTGAGCGGGCGCTGGTGGGGTTTGAAAACGTTTTGAGCAGCGTAGAGATTTAAGACACTGATACGGGTGAACGCTGATAAGATTTTATCAGCAGCCGATTAAACTTATGCTTTATCCGCAAGCTAATCCTCATCGTCACTTTGTAGACCTGTCCGGTATCTGGGATTTTTGTTTTGACGCCGCGGAAGCAGGGCGTGAAAACGGCTTTGCCAACGGCCGTCCGATTGCCGTGCCCGCCAGTTGGAATGATCAGTTTGCCGAAGACCGCGACCATCTGGGTCCGGGCTGGTATCAGACGCGCTTTGCCCTGCCCTGGGGTTATGGGGACAAACAATTGGCGCTGCGTTTTGGCTCGGTGAATTATCTGGCGGATGTGTGGCTAAACGGCCGTTACCTGGGCCAGCATGAAGGGGGACACCTGCCGTTTGCCTTTGACGTGTCGGACACCGTGCGGGAGGAGGACAACGTGCTGGTGGTGCGGGTGGATGGGCAGCTTGCCTTCGACCGGGTGCCGCCGGGCAACGTCACGGGCACAGACCGCGACTTTTTTCCCAGTCACAGCGGCAACTTTCCGCAGGCGCAGTTCGACTTTTTCCCCTTCTGCGGCATCCACCGGCCTGTGTTGTTAACGGCCGTTCCCGCCCAATGCCTCACCGACCTCACCGTTACCACGACGATTGAGGGTATTGCCGGACTGGTACACGTGGCGCTGGAAGTGTCTGCGGCAGAGCAGGGGCAAACGGCCGTTATCCTGCTTGAAGGCTTCGATTTTTCAGCGCAAGAAACCATATCTCTGACGGGTGAATCGGGTGAAACAAGCCTGACCGTGCCAGACGCCCGCCTTTGGTCGCCAAACGCGCCCCACTTGTATACGCTCACAGTCACGCTGCTGGGCGCCGGGGCGGCGATTGATCGCTACAGCCTGCCGGTTGGCATTCGCACCATTGCCGTGCAGGGCAGCCAGCTTTTGCTCAACGGCGAACCTGTGTACCTGACCGGCTTTGGCCGCCATGAAGATTTTCCGGTAAACGGCCGAGGGTTGGTAACGGCCGTTCTTATCAAAGATTACGCCCTCCTGGAGTGGATTGGGGCCAACAGCTTCCGCACCACCCATTACCCCTACTCCGACGAAATGATGGCGCTGGCCGACCGGCTCGGCTATCTCATCATCGACGAAATTCCGGCAGTCGGTCTCTGTTTTCGGGAGGATGGACTGGCGCGGCGGCAGGCATTGTGCCGGCAGCAAATCCGCGAACTCGTCGCCCGCGATAAAAACCATCCCAGCGTCATCATGTGGAGCATTGCCAATGAACCGCACAGTTTGCATCCGCAGGCCGCCCCATTTTTCCAAGGCCTGGCGGCGCTCACGCGCATCCTGGACGCCACCCGCCCCGTGACCCTGGTCAGCTTTTTAGGCGAGGCGGAAGAGTCGTTTGCCTTTCTGGATGTGGTCTGCCTCAATCGCTATCTGGGCTGGTATGCCCTGCCGGGACGCATCGCCGAAAGCGCCGCGCTGCTGTCTGACGAACTGGACGCCATCCATCAAAAATACGGCAAACCCATCATCCTCACGGAATTCGGCGCGGATACCATTCCCGGCCAACATGCCCAGCCGCCGGAAATGTTCAGCGAAGAATATCAGGTCGAATTTCTAACGCAGTACCTCGACGTTTTGCGTCAAAAGCCTTACGTGGTGGGTGAACATGTCTGGAACATGTGTGATTTTAAAACGTCACAAGGCATCACGCGGGTCGGCGGCTTTAATTACAAAGGCGTTTTCACCCGCGATCGCCGTCCCAAAATGGCCGCCCACATGTTGCGGGCGCGCTGGCGGCAAAATCCACCGCTCAAGTGATAGGCATGAGAATCTCAAACCGGCTCCCCTGCCTGAGTACGCTCTCAACCGCCAACAGGTTGGCAATAATAACGATCCCCACCTGATTTTATACACATTCAAATCGAGCGCATTGGTCAACTGCTTATGCAAACAGTGTGACAAGTGTGCCCGGTCAATCCAATCCCCGGCACATATCACCCGCCCAAATCAAACGAGATATGGTAAGATTACGTCAGTGAAACTTGGATGGTCTGGCGCTGTCCTGGGATTTATGGCAGATGCCCACACTCTTTTTGGATCTCATTAGTGAACTCAAGGAGGAAATGCCATGACCGAATCAGTCGCATCACCTTTGCCCACCAGCCAGAAAAGCCGTAGACGGACTTTAGTCGCCCTTGCCTTTGGCTACTTTATTGACCAGGGAGAAGGGCAGACCATGTCTGTGTTTTTTCCCACCTTGCAGCAGCTATGGGGCCTGTCTTACACGCAGTTAGGCGCTGTCGGCACCATTCGCAGCCTTTTCCAGGCTATTTCCGCCCCGTTTTGGGGCTACGCCGCCGATCGCTTCTCGCGCAAAAAGGTGATCATCATTGGCACGGGCGTCTGGGGAATCTGGACTTTGCTCATTGGCTTCAGCCAGGATTTTGGGCAGCTTCTGATTTTGCGGGCGATTTCAGGCATTGGCCTGGGCTGCCTGATGCCCGCCACCTTTTCGCTCATCGCCGACACCTTTCGGCCCCACGAACGCGGACGCGCTTTGGGCATCCTGGAGGGCATTGGCATCCTGGGCATTGTCGTGAGCACTTTGGGCCTGGGTTTGCTGGCGACGCCCGATTTGTGGCGCTGGGGTTTCTTCGTGCTGGGCGGTTTCAGCATCGTTTCCGGTCTGGTTGTCTGGTTTTGGGTGGAAGAACCGGTGCGTGGGGCGGCGGAACCGGAACTGGCAGGCAAAATCACCGAGGAGACCGCTTCTCAATACAGCGTCAAACTGTCCGATGTGCCCAAAATTCTTTCGATTCCCACCATTTTGGTGGCGATTGCCCAGGGGCTGGCAGGATCCATGCCCTGGGTAGTGATGGGCCTGTACTTCATTACCTGGCTGGTAAATGATCGCGGTCTGGGTGAACAGCAGGCGACCGTTGCCTTTGCCGGTATTGTCATGGGCACGGCCGCCAGCAACGTCATCGGCGGCTTTTTAGGCGACTGGGCCGACAAACGCAGCCCCAAATACGGCCGTCCCTTCATTGGTCAGATTTCAGTTATCTTTGGCATTCCCCTGACTTATCTCTTGTTAACGGGTACGGAAGATTGGCCTTTTTGGGCAGTGGTCCTGCTCTGTTTTGGCACCGCTTTGCTCATAAGTTGGCCGGGGAAGGGGGCCAAAGAGCCGATGATGCAGGCCGTGACCCCGCCTGAACTCCGCGCCTCGGCGTTTGCCATTGTCACCTTTGTGGAAAGCGGTTTTGCCGCCCTGGTGGCTTACGCGGCCGGCCGGTTGGCGGATCAGGTTGGACTGACGCAGGCGATGGTCTACACCGTGCCGCTGCCCTGGATTCTGTGCGCTGCCATTTTCACTTTATTCTATTTCACCTATCCCCACGATTCTGAAAAACAGCGGGCGCAAATGGCCGACCGGGCCAGGGAATTGTGAAAGGGGGGAAGATTGAAGAATGAAGATTGAAGATTGCATCGCTTTCAATCTTTAATCTTCAATCTGCTGAAAAAACTAACCGCAGAGGACGCGGAGGAGCGGAGAACAAAAAACCAGAGAAAAACTCTGCGTTCTCCGCGCCTCCGCGGTAAAAAAAGCTTTTTTCGGTAGACTCAATCTTTAATCTCCTTCAAAGGGCAAGCACATGAAGCAGCGTTATCAGCAATACAAAACGGGCGTTTCCCGCATCCCTCTCCCCTTACCTTTTGTGGACATGGATCTGCTGGACGAAAACATCGCGCAGGTATTGGCCCGCAGCGACGGCAAGCGGGTGCGCGTGGCTTCCAAGTCGGTGCGCAGCGTGGCGGTTTTGCGCCATATCTTAGCCAGCGATGCCCGTTTTCAGGGGTTAATGTGCTTCACCGCCCCGGAAGCCGTCTGGCTGGCGGCGCAGGGGTTCGACGATCTGCTGACGGCCTATCCGGCGTGGGAACCGCGCCACATCACGGCCGTTTGCCAGGCCATCCGGCAGGGCAGCCACATCACCCTGATGGTAGACAGCGAAGCCCACATCCGCCACATCGAAGCCATCGCTCAACAGGAAGGCGTGGTGGTTCCCCTTTGCCTGGACCTGGACATGTCGTCCGACTATGGCCCCATCCATTTTGGCGTGTGGCGGTCGGGAGTGCGGATGGGGGAAACGGCCGTTTCCCTGGCGCACCTTATCGCCCAATCCCCGCACTTGAAACTGGACGGCGTGATGGGTTACGAAGCGCAAATCGCCGGGCTGGGCGACGCCAATCCTGAGCAAAAGGTTATGAGCCGCCTCATCCGCCTGCTCAAAGGGCGCTCCATCCCTCAGGTGGCGCGGCGGCGGGCAGGCATCCTGGCTGAACTGGCGGCGGCTGGCCTGACCTTGCGTTTTGTCAACGGCGGCGGCACCGGCAGTTTGCACACCACCTCGCGGGAAACGGCCGTTACCGAAGTGACCGCCGGTTCTGCCTTTTTTGCGCCGCTGCTCTTTGACCACTATCACGATTTCCGCTTTCAGCCTGCCGCCGGTTACGCCATCCAGATTGTGCGCCAGCCCAAACCCGGCCTCTACACCTGCCTGGGCGGCGGCTATCCCGCCTCCGGCCAGACCGGCCCGGACAAGTCGCCGCAGCCCTATCTGCCGGTTGGGGCCAGGCTGGACGGCAACGAAGGCGCGGGTGAAGTGCAAACGCCCATCCACTACACCGGCCCGGAAAAACTGGCTCTGGGCGACCCCATTTTTATGCGCCACGCCAAAGCCGGTGAATTGTGCGAACGGTTTAATGCGCTGCTCCTGCTCAGAAACGGCCGTTTGCTGGACGAGGTGACGACCTACCGCGGGGATGGGCAATGTTTTTTATAAGAGTGGCAAAGTGGCAAAGTGGCAAAGTGGCAGAGTGGCAGAGTGGCAGAGTGGCAGAGTGGCAGAGTGCGTTTTAGCGCACTTCCGGCTTTTAGCTGCGGGATTTCAATCCGCAGCTAATCCGCAGCTTATTTGAAGAGGTCGGAATGAGAGCCAGTGCGCTCAAAAATGATGTCGTTATCTTCCAATTTGTAGATGAGAAGCCAATCTGGTTCAATGTGACATTCTCGACGTCCCTGAAAGTTTCCGACAAGAGCATGATCGCGGTGTCTTTCTGGAAGTGCCTCTTCATCAATCAACGAGGACATGATGGCTTTTAATTTACCTGAGTTTTTGCCACGCTTTTTCATGCGTTCAAGGTCTTTTTTGAATTGCCGGGTAAAGCTCGGGGTGCGCATCAAAGTTCCAGTTTTTCAAACAGATCTTCTTTATCCTGGCACGCTACAAGATTTTCCCCGGCATCAGTCTCCTGGAAGGTCTTGATAGTGACTTCATTGGGCACGGCAACCTCGAACGGCAGGCCGTTTCTCAACTTTACCTGGCGGTAAAAGAGGGTAACGGCTTCTGTTGTCGATAAGCCCAGTTCGTGAAATATAGTTTCGACCTCGTCTTTTAGATCCGGTTCGATTCTAGCTCTAATCACTGAGGTTTTTGCCATGATTGATCTCCATTTGAATTGTATCTCGTATGGGATACATCATGCCATCTTTTACAAAATTGGTCAAGTAAGCGAAAAGAGGTAAAAATGATCTACACCCAATCCTTTCCCATTCAATTTGAACCGCTTGCCGATCCCGACGCTGTGGTGACGGGGCCAAATGTGCGTTTTACGGTGCTGACCTCGCGGCTGCTGCGCCTGGAATACAGCCCGACCGGCGAATTTGAAGACCGGCCCAGCCAGGCGTTCTGGTATCGCAGGCAGCCTGTGCCGGAGTATCACTGTGTGGTGGAAAACGGTGACTTTGGCAAGCGCAGCGCAGACCGCTATAGCCTCACCACCAGCCATCTCCGGCTCGATTACACGGACACAGATGACGGTTTCACTCCGGAAACCCTCACCGTTACCCTCAAAGAAAGCGGCGCAGTCTGGCATTTTGGCGAACATGATGCCCTCAACCTGTTGGGTACGGCCCGCACCCTCGATGACGTAGATGGCGCCCTGACGTTGGAAGAAGGACTGCTCTCCCGCAGCGGGTACGCCGTTTACGACGATACCTCCCGCCTGGTGTTCGATGAGAGCGGTTGGCTGAAGCCGCGTCAGACGCCCGCCGGTTATCAGGATCTCTATTTCTTCGGCTATGGGCAGGATGCAGCCGGCTGCCTGCAAGAATTTGCCCGCGTCGCTGGGCCTGCGCCTCTCATTCCACGTTGGGCGCTGGGCAACTGGTGGAGCCGCTATTGGGCTTACTCAGACGCCGAATTATTGGGCCTGATGGACGAGTTTAAAGCCAACGACGTGCCTCTTTCCGTGTGCATTGTGGACATGGACTGGCACCTCACCCAAACCGGCAGCGTCGCCAGCGGCTGGACCGGCTACACCTGGAACCGCGACTTATTCCCGGATCCGCCAAAATTTATCGCCGCCTTGCACGAGCGCGGCTTGAAAACGGCGCTCAATCTGCATCCCGCCGACGGCGTCTATCCTCACGAGGAAATGTATGCGCAAATGGCGGCTGAACTGGGCGTCGATCCGGCGAGTGATCAGCCGGTATCGTTTGACATCGCCAATCCTGACTTTACCCGTGTTTATTTTGAACGGCTCCACCATCCACAGGAAGCTGACGGTATTGATTTTTGGTGGATGGACTGGCAGCAGGGCACTCGCTCCAAAGTGGCAGGGCTGGACCCATTGTGGTGGCTCAACCATCTGCATTTTTACGATATAGGACGGGATGGGGAGAAACGGCCGTTTATCTTTTCGCGCTGGGGTGGGCTGGGCAATCACCGGTATCCCATCGGTTTCTCCGGCGACACCCACGTCACCTGGGATTCGCTGGCCTTTCAGCCCTACTTCACCGCCACGGCCGCCAACGTCAACTACGGCTGGTGGAGCCACGACATCGGCGGGCATATGGGCGGCGTGGAGGAGGCGGAACTGTTTGTGCGCTGGGTGCAGTTTGGCGTGTTCAGCCCCATTTTCCGCCTGCACTGCACCAACAACCGCTTCCACGAACGCCGCCCCTGGGGCTGGGACGCCGAAACGGAACGGCTCACCGCCAATGCCATGCGCCTGCGCCACCAGTTCATACCCTATCTTTATACGATGGTGTGGCGCAACCACACGCGCCACACGCCTTTGGTGCGTCCCCTGTACCACGACTACCCGGCGCAAGAACCGGCCTACCGCTGCCCTGACCAGTACCTGTTCGGCAGCGAACTGCTGGCGGCTCCTTTCAGCACGCCGCTGGACCCTGACGTGCGCTTGAGCAGGCAGGTGGTGTGGCTGCCGACCGGTGACTGGTTCGATTTCTTCAGCGGGCTGCGGTATGCAGGCGACGGCTGGTACGCCGTTTACGGTGGTCTGGATGACGTGCCTGTGTTTGCCAAAGCCGGGGCGATTGTGCCCCTGGCGGCGGCGGATGGCCTGCACAATCCTGAGAAAGTGCTGGTCCACGTTTTCCCCGGCGCGGACAACGTCTTCCATCTGTACGAGGATGACGGCCTGGCGGCATACAGCCTGACGCCGTGCCACCAAACCTGGAATAACGAAACATGGTCTCTGACGATTGGCCCGGCCGAAGGCGAGACGGCGCATCTGCCGGAACAGCGCACCTGGGTGGTCTGTTTCAGAGGGGCGGCGGCGGAAGCATCCGTTTCCGCCAACATACCGATTACAACCGACTATGACGATCAGAGCCATACGCTGCGGGTAACGGCCGTTGCCCAACCGCTAAACAGCCTATTCACCGTGACGCTTTCAAACCCGGAGGGCAGCCTCCTGGCCCCGCAAAATTGCATCCTGGAAACCTGCCAGAAGTTAGTCGCCGCTTTTCGTATAGAGACAAGGGTCAAACAAACGCTTTTCGACGAACTGCCAACCCTCCTCGAAAATCCGGCGGAACTGGCGCAGTACGAACTAAAATTGACGGCTTCTCAAATGCGGGCATTGGCCGAAGTGATCACCGGGGCGGGCTGGCAGCGCAGCAGCACGCGCCGCAGTCAGGATGAGGCGCTGCTGCTATGGAACAACCAGGAGAGGCAGGATGTGGTGTTTAAACTGGCGGCGTTGGGCTTAAACGGCCGTTCCGAGAACCGGCGCGGCCCGTTACCCAAATTTGGCGTCCTCACCATCGGCGAAGAAACGTTGAGCTTCCACGAGGGGACGCAGCTGGCTGCCGGCAAGATGACGGTGGCGGCCTGGTTTGATTCGTTTGTTGAGCAGGTGCGCCGTTTATCCGCCTTGCAGACAGGCATGGTGGTGCAGTTTGAGATAACGGGTGAAAACGGCCGTACCGCCTACTTCGAGCGCCGGGCGGATCAGACGGTGAGGGTGGTGAACGGCCGTTATGAAAATCCCGCCCTCACCATTCGCGCCGGCGCCGATGACTGGCTGGCCTTGCTCAACGGAGACGCCACCCCTGAAATGCTGTTCCTGGCAGGCAAAATCGAAATTTTAGGCAACCTGGAATTGGCAGTGCAGTTGGCGGAAAAAGTCAATTTGTCGGCGGCTGGTGTGTATCGTTCCGATGTCTGGCGGTTGGAAATAGAGGTCGCTCAGACTGTACGTTTTGAAGTAAATCCGGCATAAAAGACGAGGCCTGAGCCTGTCGAAGGCCGTTGGTTCTGCCAATGCCGTTGGTTTCGACAGGCTCAACCAACTCCGCCGCGATTTATTGAGATGGTACACAAAGGTCCTTAAAAGCCAAGATTCTGGAGTGTAATCAGCAGCACCTGCGCCAGGATCACGTTGATAATGATCGACAGGGGAAACATCAGCGTGTAGCCAATGCCCGGCAGCGGATTTTTGGCTTGACCTTCAGCAAAACTTAACACGGCCGGCTGCGGCGAAATCATGCCGATGAGCAAACTGTAGGGAATATGCAGCAGCTTGTAACCGGCGAGAATCGCTGTCAAAGTTGTTACCAGGATCAGGGCGAAGCCGATGCCGAAGATAAGCCAACCGGAACCGGTGGCAAACGACTCCAGGAAGGCGTACCCGGAGCGCACGCCCACTGTCGCCAGCAGTAAAATCAGGCCAAACTGGCGCAGGGTCAGGTTGGCGCTGTAGGGCATGGTCCACAGGATGGGACCGGTACGGCGCAGCGCGCCCAGCACCAGCGCCACCAGCAGCGGCCCGCCTGCCAGCCCCAGGCGAAAGGTGACGCCGCCCGGCAGGGGAATGGGGATCAGGCCGATGAGCAGCCCGAGGGCGACGCCTAAGCCTATCGTCATCAAGTTGACATGGCTCAATTCGGCGTAAGAATCGCCAAAAAGCTCCGTTAGTTGTGGAATTTCGTCGCGGGGAGCCAGGACTCGAATGCGGTCGCCCCATTCCAGCACCGTATCGCCGCGGGCCAGCAGTTCAATATCACCGCGGCGCACGTGGGACACAATCGCCCCGTACTCATCCCTGAGATTCAGCGAAGAGAGGGGTCTGCCGGCAATGTCGGGGTTGGACACAAAGAGACGGCGGCTGGCATAGACGGCATGATCGTGCAGCAAATCTTCCCCGGACCGTTTGCCAAAATCTGCCTCCACCTTATCCATTTCTTCCACTGTACCGGCGATAACGATTTTGTCTTCCAGTTGAAAACGGGTGTCGTTATTGATGAGGCTGATGTCGTCGCCGCGGTAAAGACGGCCGAAAAGCACATCCCACTCGTACTCACGCTGTAACTGGCGCATGGGCTGTTGGGTGATGGCTGCCTGAGTGACTTCGATGGTGCGATACTGCAAATCCTGGGCGATGGGGTACTGCTTGCGCAGGCTGTAAGCTTCTCCGGCGAAATCGACTTGCCAGAAACGCAAAATGGCTGCCAGTACCAGCATCCGGGCGAACACACCTAGAGGGTAAACCACGGAAAAGCCAACCACTGCTTCCGAGGCGGCAGTGGCGGGGTCTGGGCTGCTGTTGTTGATCAGGTCGAGTACACTCGCCAGGGCGGGGGTGTTGTTGGACATGCCGGTGAAGATACCGGCGGTGGTGGCGGGTGTCAGGCTAAATGCCACGTGGACAACGAGCAGGAGCACGGCCGGCAGCAGCATGATGCCTACGATGAACAGCACTTCGCGCAAGCCATCGCGCCGGAACTTGCGAAAAAAGCCAGGACCGTTCGCCAGACCGATGGTGTAGACAAACAGCACCAGGCCCATGTCCAGGATGATTTGCGGGATGTAGAGATCGGGGTCAAGCGCGCCGAAGGCCAGGCCGACGAAGAGAACGGCGGCGACGCCCATGCTGCTGCCCCGGAAACGAATGCGCCCGACCCAAAAGCCGATGGCGATGACCAGGAAAAGGAGTAATAAAGGGTTGGCTTCCAGTATTTCAATCATGTGTCGAAGAGGTTCGTGAGGTGTTTGCCTCAGCGTGGGTGCGCCTCAGCATTTGGTTGAGAACAATGAATCCGATAATAGACCGAAACCCCTTTTTTGTCATCAAGGAGGGCAAGCGCACACTCGCCGCTGCTGGCTGCAACCCGGCAGTTACGAACAGGAAACAGGCTGAAGCTTGTTAACATAACACGAATATTGCGTGTTATGAAAAATAATTTGATAATTAGCGGACGCCACCGGGTTGCGGCAGTCAGGCATTGATGCGCAACATCGGCAAAAAGTTGTTGGTGTTTGTTGGCCCGTAGTGCGGAAGGATATTGTTAAAATCCGGCGTCAAATTTTTTAGGTGCATCTAGCAAAAGGGTGAGGATCATCATGGCTAAGAAGGTGTTGAAAATGGTCGGGATCGTGCTGTTGGGGTTATTGGGGGTTGTCCTGTTATTGGGGTTGATTCCTGTTTCTGTGCCTGAACTGCCGTCGTCGCCAGAACCGGCTGCCAGTTATGAAGAGGCGATAGCACGGTTTGAAACGGCCGTTTCCGCCGAGCAAGGCATCCTCATGAGTCCCAAATCCAGCTCAGTCTTGCTGACGCATGGTGTGCCTACGGAAAAGGTCTATGTGCTGATTCATGGCTGGACCAATTCGCCATTCCAATGGGTGGATTTTGGGCAGATGCTGTATGAACGGGGTCACAATGTGCTCATTTTGCGT
>JAWOGU010000154.1:0-6429 GCA_046496595.1 Chloroflexota bacterium | reverse complement strand
TCCTGGGCAAAGGTTTCGACCGCTGTTTTGAACTTCTCGGTCAGTTCATACATGGCTTTCGGCGAAGGAATGGACCAGTTGAATTGTTGCCGAATGAAGTTGACGACGCCCCCGGCCATTTGCAGCTCTTTGACGTACCCATTCAGGTAAACGCGGTCAACACATTCAATGTCTAACGAGATTTTTCCGGGCAGTATTTCTTGTGCAGTTGGCATGTCAATCACCTCAAGAAGCAATACTACCCGCTATCGCGAAGACTTCAACTTGTCGGTTTGAGGCGAAGCTTCGCTGGATAGTTACCTATTTTTAGCGGTTGGGTCGTGGTACACTGGGGGCAGGAAGGTGGCGATGCCGTATCAAAAAATTTTAGTTCCCCTGGATGGTTCAGATTTAGCAGAGCGGGTGGTGCAGCCGGCGTTGGCGTTGGCGGAAGCGATGGGTGGTTCCGTGACGCTGCTCACGGTTGTGACCCGGAAGCCGGGCAATGATCCTGACTTGATGGCGAAAGCGATTCAAAGCGGTTCTTATGAGGCGGGTTTGTATTTGCGGGCTGTGCAGAAGCGTTTTATGCCGACGCTGGCGCCTGTGGAAACGGCCGTTGTCACTGGTAAGCCTGAAAACGCCATCATTGCCTTTGCCCGGGAAAACGCCATCGAGCTGATCATCATGTCCACCCACGGCCGTTCCGGGCTTACTCGTTGGTCTTTTGGCCGCGTCGCCGATAAGGTGCTGCGTCGTTCGCCATGCCCTACCGTGATTTTGCGCAGTGATAAAGAAATAAAACCAGAGAAATTTAGAAGAATTTTGCTGCCTCTGGATGGTTCGGCGCTGGCTGAGCGCACAGTGGACCCGGCCATCTTGATGGCGGAACATCTGGCTGTGGAACTGCTGCTGCTGCGTGTGGTTGAACGCAGCGCTTTTTATGGTTTTGGTCATGATGAGGAGAGCATGGAGCGGGAAATCCAAGAGGCGCAAGTTTATCTGGAAACGGTAAAAGCCAGGATCAACTTGCCCCATGTCCCGATGTCGTGTCATGTGTTAAAAGGGCCGGCCACAGACGTGATTGTAGACTTTGCGGAAACGGAGAAGGTGGATTTGATTGTATTATCAAGCCGGGGCGACAGCGGCTTCGACGCCTGGATGTTTGGCAGCGTGGCCGAAAAAGTGATGAAGGGAGCGCCGTGCGCTATTTTGGTGATCCGGCAGGAGCCGTTTATTGCAGTGCTGCCGGAATAGTGGACAGCAAAATTTTAACGTCTTGCCAGAGCGAGTATCGGGTGATGTAGGCCAGATCCGCTTCGCTGCGTTCTGAAAAGGCGGCTGTCTGATCGCTTTTGAGCTGCCATAAGCCTGTTAATCCGGGCAGGACGCACAAAATGGTGTTGCCGCAGTGGTGGCACTGCCCCAGTTCTTCTGGCGTCAGGGGAGCCGGACCTACCAGGGATATGTCCCGGATGAGCACGTGTAAAAATTGAGGCACGACGTCGAGCCGGTACTGGTATAAAAGGCGGCCAACAGGAGTGAAAACGGCCGTTTCCTCCCCATTTTCCAGATACACTGTGCGAAACGACAGCAGCTCAAACTCCCGGCCATGTTTGCTTAAATAGCGGTGGCGGCTGAAAATTGGTCCCGTCGAGGTTGTCTTGATCACGAGCGCGATCAGTACAAAAATCGGGGAGAAAAACACCATAGCCGGCAAGATAATAACGTAATCCAAGGCGGCTTTGCTCAAGCGTGAAAAACGAGATGGTTTATAAGGCCAGGCCGTCTGAATATTTGTTTCGCTGGCTTTCCCTGTAAAGCCCTTGTCCCCATCTAATGACATGACACCACCCCTGTTTAAAAAGTTAGACCTCGGCGCAAACAGGCAGAGCGCAGAGATTACACATCACTCAGGTTTATAACATACAAGCAGTTTATAGTATAACAGAACCCATTACGATTTGTGGGTTTTAACGTGAAAATTTAGCGGAAAATTAGGTAAGCGAGGGCATCTATTGAATCAAAACAAACTTCTTCCTTTTATGCCTGTTGTCGTGGATGGGCTGACGATTCTGGTTTTGCTGTGGCAACTGCCAACGGCCGTTTCCCGGTTGAGTGTGATTTCCGGGACCAATGCGGCGCTGTTAACGGCCGTTTTCCTGCTGATGTGCGCCGGGGTTTTCCTGGTGCGCAAGCTGGAAGCGCGCCCGGGCGGCGGCAGGCTGACCGTGCCGCTGCTCTTTCAGGATCCCCGGCTCCATCTGCTATCGGCGGTGGCCTTTGCCCTGCTTTTCGTGACGATGCTGGCTTCCCAATTCGGCTACTTCAACGCGATTTTTGAGGCTGATACCCTGACTCTAGGTGAAGGCGAAGCCTCGGCGTTGTTTGTCTTTGCGCCGGGAGCCTGGCTGGCGCTAGCCTTCGTCTACGTCATTTTTCTGGCGCTTAAGGTAACGCCGACCATTGGGGTGGAGAACGGCCGTTATCCCTGGCTGGCTTCCCTGGCGCTGCTCTTCATCAACCTCATGCTTATTGTCATGACGGCGCAGTTGGCGGTCTGGGTGCAGTTGGCAGGCATGACCGGTGACTGGTTCCTGGGGCTGATCATCTTTGGTCTCCTGGCGCTGCTCTTTGGTCCGCCCCGCTGGATCTACCTCACCAAACAACCCGACCTCGGCGGCGACCTCACCTCCCTGGCCCTGTGGCTGTTCTGCGCCTGGCGTGTGGTGGGGATGTAGAGGTGATGGGGTGTGGAGCGGAATGGTGGTATTTGTGAAAGGGTTTTTCACCCCATCACCTCTACACCTCTACATCTTCTCACCTACTCACCTCTACATCTTCCCCTGTTTCGGTAAAAAACGCCGAAACGCGGTTCATGAGCAGCCGCTGACCGGCTGCCGTGAAATTATGCGGTTCGCCGGGATAGCGGTAGCAGTTGACTTCGTTCCCCAAAGTTTGCAGTTGTTCGCATAGCTGAGATGACCATTCCGGCGGCGTCATGGCGTCGGCTGTGCCGTGATGGATGCTGAGCGGCGCGGTGATATTCCGCAAATAATAGCCGGGTGAAATGCGCTGCAAATCCGCCGCCGCTGCCTGCCGTTCCTCAGCGCCCGATCTCCCGTTGGACCAGAGGGCTATCTTTTCAAAATTGCGCTGCTCGTCGCCGCTCATGGAGCCGTAGAGCGCCGCCGCCCGGATGTGGGGGCTGACAGTGAGCACGCGCAGGGCAATACCGCCGCCCATGCTGTGGCCGAAGAGGTAAATCCGGCTGGGATCGGCGTTTTGCAGCGGCCCCGGCTGTCCGGCCTGCGCCCGGATAATGCTGATGAGATTGAGCACGTCAACAGCGTAACCGACGCGGAACAGGTTGTCGCCGTTGTCGGAAGGGGGGTGGTTGCGGTAGTTGGGGTGGATGACCAGGAAGCCGTCTTTAGCCAGTTCATCGGCGTAGGGCGTGGTATAAGCCGTCACGGTATAGTCGTCCGGTTCCACAAAGCCGTGCAGCACCAGCACCACCGGCAGCGGTCCGGGGTCGGGTGGGGTGTTTATGAAGCCGTAAATGGTCAGGCCGTCGCTGGGATAGCTGATGAGGTGGCGGGCAAAGTTGGGACCGGTAGTCATGACTTCGTGGGTTTGCAGAACGCCGCCGCCAAACGGCCGTTCCCGTAGTTCGTCAATCGTCAGGCCGGCATAGGCGTAATAGGTCGGGCTGGGACCGATGGTGGGCGTGGTCGCCAGGGGCGTGGCAGCCAGGGGCGGGGCAGGCGGCGAGGGCGTGGCTGTCACCGGCTGCACCCCGAAGCCGGCGCTGACCGGCGTGTACGTTACCGGCAGCATCACGTTGAGCTGGTTTGCATTTTCCGGCGGCCCCACAACGGCCGTGGCCGCCAGCGTCGGCAATATAGACGTTCCCCCACCAGGCGCGCACCCCGCAAACAGAAAAACAAAAACGCAAAGGATGAAAGAGGTGAAAGAGACAAAGAAAAGCACTTTGCGCCTTAGCATCTTTGCGCCTTTGCGTTGAAAATCCATTCTACCGGCTCCAGAACGGCATATCACCCTGCCCCAAATCAAGCACCTCACTGCCGTCTATGCGCACCACTTTGACCCGGCTTTCGCCTTCCTGGCGCATGGGCAGCACCACGGCGTCGCTGTTGGGCGACCAGATATTATGGCTCAAAGCGTACTGGTCAAAAAATGGCAGGAACTGGGCGATGAAAACCCCGGTTGGGAAAAAGCTCGCCACCTGTTCTTCTGTGCCGTTTTCTACGTCGATGACAGCCAGGTTGAACTGGTGAGGGGTGGGCTGAACGGCCGTTTTCATCTCTATTCCTCGCGCCGGTTTCGTCCATTGGGCCACGTTGACGCCCGTGTCGCGGTCGATGTCGCCGGTGTTAATGGTAGCCAGATAACGGCCGTCGGGAGACCAGAAAAAAGCCAGCACAAAATTGTCGCTCAACAGGGTCACGTCGCCGGTTTCGATATCAAACAGGCGCAGCGGACCCCAGAAGGAGTTTTTGTTTTGCAGGCCGCTGATGAAAGCCAGTTTATCCGCCGCCGGACTCCAACTCATGGCGACGACGCCTGTATGGCGTTCGGTCCACTGCTCACCCGTTTCCGTGTCGCTGATCACCAGCCAGCTTTGCCCCGCGCCGACATCTTCCGCATAGGCCCAATAACGGCCGTTGGCCGAAATGCCCGGCGCCTGAAAAGCTCCCGGTGGCGCGATCTGTTCCACACTGCCATCGGCTTGCAGCAAACCCAGGCGGGCGTCTTCCCCCACCGCGCCGGTATGGACCAACATCTGGCGGCTGTCACCCAGCCAGTCCCAGTAAAACGGCGTGCCGAAGCTGCGTATTTCCGCTTCGCTGCTGCCGTCGGCGGCTGCCACGCTCAGAGCGATGCCGCGCTGCGAATTGGATAGAAAGCTGATCTGGCTGCCGTCAGGTGACCAGTACAGGTAAAAAGGGCTTTGCCCGTCTCCCTGGTAAATAACTGTTTGCGCCGGATCGTCGGCGTCTGTCAGGCTGACGATGCCGCCGCCGCCGAGGGCCGCTAGTTGATTACTCTGCCTTGCCCAGGCGGGGAACTGGTAGGGAAACTCGTCAGCGGTGAGTTGGCGCCGGTTTTCGCCGTTGGGCTGCGCGGTGTACACCTGTCCTCCAGGACCGATATAGGCGATGCGGCCCGCCTCAGCCAGGGCAGGGGTGGCGGTGGCCCAGGGCGGCGTCCAACTGCTCATGGCGTTCTGCCCAAACTGGAATACGCTGATCAGAGCAAAGGCCAGCAGGCTGAGGATGACCAGGGCAGCGATGATGCCCATCCAGCAGCCGCTGCGTTTTTTGGGCGGCGGTTCGGGTGTGGACAGGGTTTCAGGGGGAAGGGGAGATGGGGGCGGAGCGAAACGGCCGTTTTCCATCTGCGGATCATCTGTGCTTACATCAGGATAGGGAGCATATTCGTCTTGTTCGACCATCACAACCGCCTGTTTGAGAGTTGCCAGGATGCTACCATGCTTCCCCAAAATTAAGCAAAATCATATCAATAAATTACGTTCCTCTAACAAAAATCTAACACACCATTTTTAAGATATTTTCGAGTTAAAACTCCCCGGAAGTTAAGAAACTACCGGCAGTTGAAGGTAAGAGAAGCTAAATCAAACTATAAAATACATTTTATGAATAGTGTCTAGGAGGTAAAAGACAATGTTAAGACGAACCTATAATGGACGTTCTGTCTGGCAAGAAATGGAAAAGATGCGCCGTGATTTAGACCGCATGTCGGATGGATTTATGGTGCGCCGCGCGCCTGCGTTTCCGGCGCTGAATGTTTGGACCAATGCCGAGGGCGTGTTGGTGACGGCTGAGGTTCCCGGCGTGGCGCCGGAGGCCCTCGACATCGCCATCGTGGATAAGACCCTGACGCTGCGTGGTTCGCGCCAGCCGGAAGGACTGGGCGACGCGGTGAAAGCGCACCGGCAAGAACGAGGCAGCGGCGATTTTAACCGCACCTTGATGCTGCCCTATCGCATTGAGGCCGATCAGATCGAAGCGACCTTTAAGAACGGCGTTTTGACCATTACCCTGCCCCGCGCCGAAGAAGAAAAACCAAAAAAGATTGCGGTTCATGCCGCGTAAATAGTGAAAACCTGTAACGCGATAGTTCGGCTACGCTCACCATAAGTGTGGCAAATCGCCGATTTGACAAATCGCGCTGCATTTTCAAGGGAGTTGTGAAAATGACCGAGCAAGTGAAGGAATTTGAAACCACAAAAGAAGAATTAGCCGCCCCGGAAGGCGTAGAAAGCACCAGACCAGGCCGCACCTATGTGCCGCGTGTGGACATTTACGAAAAATCCGACGGTATTTTAGTATTGGCGGATCTGCCCGGCGTTGATGAGAAAAGTCTGGACATTATGCTGGAAAAAGGTGTGCTGACAATCCACGG
>JAWOGU010000149.1:0-7954 GCA_046496595.1 Chloroflexota bacterium | reverse complement strand
GGCTGTAGCCGCTGCCGGCGTTAGTGATGAGGGTGTGGAAACGGCCGTTTGACAAATAATGCACCAATGGCATGGGAGTGTCGGTGGGGACGAGCCAGGGGGGATAGGTAACGGCCGTTTGTATCATCCCGCCTTCACCCTCTTCGGGCTGCGGCGGGCGCTCGTCGGTTAACTGTACCGGTACCTGTTCTTGCAGCAGCAGTTCCACACTTTGAATGTGCGGATCAGCATGAAAACGGGCCACCATCAGGTCGTTGTGCAGATAATTAACCAGCGAGAGCAGAATCATGCCCTGATGGTGAGCCATATAAGAGCACACAATAGCGGACGTTTGTCCCAATTCCAGCCGGATAGGAGAAAAATCGAGCGCTTCATACAGGCCATAGCGCCCCATCATGCCCAGACTGGTTAGATGCGCCAGGTTGAGGCTGACGGCTTGCGGTTGAAAAGGCAAGGCCAGGATCGAGGCGTATGGAGTGATGACCAAATCGTCCGCCAATCCTCGCTTGAAGCCCAGCCCCGGCGCACCAAACGCCCGATACTGATAGTTCAAACTGGCATCAAACGTATAAAAGCCCGATTCAGAAATGCCCCAGGGCACTTGATAAGCTAGGCCGTAGGCTATTTGGTGGGCGACGATGTGGTAGTAACTTTGGTTAAGAAATGTGCCTTCATAACTGCGCATCAGCAAAGGCGGCATCAAATATTCAAACATGGTACCGCTCCAGGAGAGCAAGGCCAACCCCTCTTTGACCTCGGTGAGGGGGCGGCCTAAATGCAGCCAATGGCTTGCCGGAACCTGGTTTTGGGCAATGGCGATCAGACTGGCAATGCGTGATTCAGAGGCTAACAAATCGTAGTAATTGAGGTCCAGGCGGCCTGTGGCCAGACTGTAACCGATGTGGAAGATTTGGCGCTGGCTGTTAAATAGAAAGCCAAAGTCCATCTCGGTGACGAAGGCATTGGCCTGGTGGGCCAGCGCTTCGTAACTCATCAGGAGCGGCGTAATCAGCAAGTGGGTGGATTGCAGGGCGTCGGCCAGTTGGCGGCACCAATCGTCTGCGTTGGCGTCTGCGTCGGCAGGGAGCAGGTGGTGTAACTGGGCCAGGGCGGTTTGCCCGGCCGTACACAGAGCGGCAATCTCGTCGAGGCGAGGGGTGAGGGGCAAGGTGGCGAGAAGCGTTTGCCAGGCCGTCTGGACAGCGGGGTCGGTGGCTTGCGTGAACAAGGCGGGTGGCTGGCTGAAGGGCAGTACCCAGGGGAGTAATGTGTCCAACTCGCGCTGCATCGCCTGTAAATGATGGTGGATGCGCTCGGCATAAACGCGCCAGGTGTGGATTTTGCGGGCCTCGATAGTGTCGCCAGCCTCGACCAGAGCCATGAGGTGAGCGGACAGGGCAGGTTGTTCGTGGGTCAGCAGATGCAGTAACAGGCTGCCCCATTGTTCCGGCTGGTGCTGCACGGCCATGACCTGTTGGCGCATCTGGACGAGATGTTGTTGGCAAGCCGTTTCTGGCTCCCCGTCTATGGCTTCGCTTAAAACGGCCAGCGTGTCCAAGAACCCCTGCCAGCGCTGCCAGCGCCAGGCAGGCTGTTGGGGCAAGGTCAGGCAGCCTTGTTTGAGAGTTAATAAACAACCCGCCAGATTGCCGCTGTCTACGGTAGAGACATAGCTGGGCGGCAGCGGGGCCAGGTTGCGGGTGTCTATCCAGTTCAGAAAATGGCCGCGATACCGGTCTAGCCTTTCCAGGGTATCAAAAGTGGAACGCAGGCGGAGGGTGAGCGTCATGGCGCCTAGATAACCCAGATCGTAAGCGCCTAAAACGGACAAGAGGTAAAGCCCAATGTTGGTGGGGGAAGTGCGGTGGGCGACCACGCCGCGCGGGGATTCCTGGAAGTGGTCGGGCGGCAGCCAGTTATCGTCGGGGCCGACAAACTCTTCAAAAAAGAGCCAGGTGCGGCGAGCCAGGGTGTGAAGCTGCTGTTGTTGGTCGGGCAGGAGTGGGGTGGAAATACGGCTGGCTGGCTGGCTGATCCATTGGGCAATTTTGGGGCCGATAGCCCACAGGAACAGGAGGGGCACGGCCGTTATCAGCGCTGCCGGATTGTTCCAGTAAACCAATCCGGTGAGCGTGAAGGCAAGCAGGGAAGAAAGGATCAATTGGCGGTAAACGGCCGTTTCCCCGGTGCCCCGATCAAATAAGCGATCGGTGGAAGCGGCTGTGGTCCACTGCAATAAATTGCGCCGCGAGACGAGTAGGCGCCACAGAGTCGCGCCAATTGCGGCAGCAGTTAGAAAACTTTCGTAGGGCAGGAAGGTTAGAAATAGTAACCAGCGGATCGTGCTCTCGCGTAACGGCCGTTTCAGTTCCGCCCACGAAGCGCCACCGATGGCTCGCCAAACAGTAGTGACAAGGGTGGTCAGGAGCGGTACAGCCGGGGTTAACACGCCTAATAAGGTCCAGACCAGCGGCGAGCCGGGCAGCCAGATCCAACCAGCTATAAAGAGCATAACGAGCATGGGGGCCAATAAACTGCGGCGCAAATTGTCCGCAATTTTCCAGCGCCCTATGGTAGACAAATCGTTGCGCACAGATCGTTTGCCAGTCTGGTTGGCGGCCACAACCTGGGGCATCCAGGGCAGCAGCCAGGGCAGCAGCTGCCAATCTCCCCGCACCCACCGTTGGGCGCGGCGTACGCTGTTGGCGTAGTGGGACGGATACTCTTCGTACAGCACAATATCGGTTACCAGCCCGGCCCGCCCATAAATCCCTTCAAACAGATCGTGGCTGAGCAAGGTGTTTTCCGGTATGCGCCCTGCCAGACTGCGCTCAAAGGCATCGATGTGATAAATGCCTTTGCCAATATAGCTGCCTTCGCCAAATAAATCCTGATACACATCGGAAACGGCCAACGTGTACAGGTCTAAGCCTGTATCCCCGGCAAAAATGCGGGTGAAGAAAGAGCGGTTGGCGCTGGTGGGCTGGATTTGGGTGCGCGGCTGGAGGATGGTGTAGCCGGTGGTCACTTTGCCGCTGTGCGGATCGAATTGAGCGCGGTTCAGGGGATGGGACAGAGTGCTGATCAGCCGGTTGGCCCCTTCGCGGGGCATAATGGTATCGGCGTCCAAGGTGATGATGTATTGAATATCAGGCAGGATAAGCAGGTTGCCTACCTGCACGGTGTAGGATGTGTCGCTGTGACCACGCAGTAATTGATTGAATTCGTGCAGTTTACCCCGTTTCCGCTCCCAGCCCATCCAACTGTTTTCGCTGGGATTCCATTGGTGTTGACGGTGGAAGAAGTAAAAGGGTTGGCTGGCGTACCGTTTGTTCAAAGCCTCGATGCCGCTTTTGGTTTGGCTGAGCAGGAGCGTGTCGGCCGAACCGTCGGTGGGCGCTTCGTCTGTGGCCGTATCTGCAAAATCGGTGAGCAGGGCAAAGGAAAGATGGGGGTCGGGGTTGCGCAGGTAGTGCAGCTCTAATTGTTTGAGCAAAGAGTCTGCTTCGGCGGGATGGGTGAGCAGGGTGGGGATGACGACCATGGTGCGGCATTCGGCGGGGATGCCATTTTCCATAAAATCTAATTTGGGCAAGACACGGGGCGGCATGAGGTGGGTGACGAACCAGTGGACCAGGGTGACAGCAGTGGAAATGGCGGGGATGAAGGTGAAGAAAACGGCCGTTATCGCCAACCAACCATTACCGCTCCAGAGCGCGTACCCCATGAATGGCAAAACAATGATGAGGGTCAATAAGGCGACGCTGCCCAGATAAAGGGGAGTGGTGTAGGGAGCCAGTTTGCGCAGCCAGCGAGTGATGCCCTGTGGCTGATAGCCGGCTGCGCTTTCCAATTGGGACAGCCCATCGGCCAGCAGGTAATAGCCGACGTGATGGGTGGGAGAGACGGCCTGGGAACTGTCGCCGTTGTCGGATTGAGCGAGTTGGGCCAGCGAAACGGCCGTTTGCGCCACCACCGCCTCATCCTGGTTTGTCGCCCGCGCCACCCGTTCGACCACATTGCGATACCGGTCGCGGGTCTCAAAATCCATCTGGGCATAAACCGCCACCGGGTCTTGCTGCAATATTTGTTCTACCTGACTGATACGCTCAAAAAAGAGTAACCAATCCTCACCTGCTAACAGGCGCAAGCTGGGGATACAGTTCGCCACTACGTCTGTATCGCTGCAATTGTGGTTGCATTGCAAGGCCGGGGGCAGCGGCTCAGGGGGCAAGTGGGTTAAGCGGCCGATAGCCTGTGTCATGCTTTCCAACAGCACCAGGCGTAACATAATGGGCAGCGCCCACAATTCGCCCATTGTCAGGGGCGTCACTGCCTGGTATGCCCACACAAATTGGTGTACATGTTCCAGGTCGAGTTGGCATACTTCAGTGATCAAAAACTGGCGGGCCAGGTCATAAACACGCGGATAATCCTGTAAGGGATCACCCGAATCAAGTCTGGGTAGGTGCCGGTAAAAGGCGGGAGACAAATCCTCTTTAATCTGGTTCAGGCTCTGTTGCACCACATAGTAATTGTCCAACAGCCATTCGGCAGCATAGGAGAAGGCCATCGTTTCAGTGGTAGTAGTGCGGAAAGTTTGGTATCCCTTTTGCAGAAGGCTGGCTTGTTGCGGCAGCCTTTCCAGCAACTGTTGTCCTTTAGGGGTAGACGTGATGGCTTGATGGCTGGCAGCCAGGCGGCGGGCGGTTTGCGCGAGCGGGCTGAGAAGTTCCGTCACGGTGGCTGTGCCTGGCAGAGGGGTAGGTGTTTCAATGGGCATAGTTGGCGCTAGCAAAGGGTTGTCCTTCTAAAATATCGCTAAATGACCGGTTGGCATTTCCCAGGGAAAGCGAGCCGGTTCTGGGGGATGGCATATCCTGAATGATGAGCAGGGGCACAGAGCCGTAGGTAATAAAGTTGGTGACTACGTTGCCATACGGCCGTTGACTGCCGCCGGAATGCCCGTGCGCGCTCATGATCACCAAATCCGCTTTTTCTTGTTCCACCAGGTTATGTAAAGAAGCGATGACGTTGTCACTCACCAATAAACGGGTTTGAGCTTCTGGCGGCAGGCGTAGTTGGAGATGTTCCAGGTAATTGGTAGCAGCGGATAGATTGCGCTGAGTGATCTGTTCAAGGAGGGCACTGTCTTCGGGTGTGAGCGCGTGGGGTTGAACCATTTCTGGTCGGGTGGTCACATGCACCAGCAGCAATTCAGCCTGATGACTCTGTGCCAGACGTGTGGCAATCGGTAAAACGCTTTCGGCGCGTAATGAGCCATCCAGGGGGATGAGGATACGGCCGTAACGCATTTCATCTAATGATGAATCCGGCGAATTCTCGGCAGGCCATTCCGCCCGTACTAGCATGATGGATTTGTACACTTGCCAGATAACTTTTTGGGCTACCCCGCTTTGGCTCTGGTTACTGAGCACCACCAAATCTACGTTATGGTCATGGGCATATTCCACCACCCGTTCGGCTGCCGGACCCTCCAAGAGCACGTTCGTAATGGGCAAGCCGCTTTGCTGCCATTGTTGGCTTACCTGGTCCATATAAGATTGGGCTTCTACTTTGCGTAAATACCAGTTTAGGGGATCCACCTGGTTAGTTTTGCCGCTTATCTCTTGCTCTAACACGTGGAGAAACATGAGATGCGCCCCTACAGACTGAGCGATGGCTTTGGCATGAGGCAGCACACACTCGGCCAGGGTAGATCCCTCTAGCGGTACAAGAATTCGATCAAGCATACTGCTCCTTCACAACGGCTCCAAAACGACAGGGTCGAATGTAGGGAATGATGCCCAAAACAAATCCCGGCATAAACCCTCCGATCCGGTATACGTTTACTTCAATCGGTTCCTGCAAATGGACATATGGCGTCAGGGTTTTCCATTGAACACCAAATTTGACCATGGAGAATGACTTACCCCCCAATACTACCCAGGTAAGTCCGTGGATGAGTTCATGAGCAACAACGCCTGCGCCCACAAGGACGAAGAAAAGCAGGACGCTCCCGGAGGTGAATTCAGTTTTTTCTGTATCATGCAATCTGCTAAAAAGCGTTAATTGCAAAATTGCCACAGGAATTCCAATAAATAACGCCACAATGTTGGCGCGCAGCACGGAAATTGAAATGTCCCGTTTATTCTCAATGGTTACTTCATTTCTCATTTGAGCTTCTGGCTGTGTTCCTCTTTGGCTTCCCGCTCCATCTTATCGAGACGGGTGTAATAATCGCCAAACTCGTTGAGGTGTGCTAGCGCGATTTTGCCTGTGAGAATGGGGTCGTTGCCTGTCACATCCGTTGCCGGGTCGTTCAGGCCATGTTCCAACTCAACATCCAAACCCATGCGGAACTGCTCCAAGTCGAAGCGGCTCCAGTTAATGCTGAGCTTGTCACCAATGTCGCGGGCTTCTTCAGTTGTAAAATGCTTTTTGGCTGTCATTTTTTCTCCTTAATAATGATGTGGCCTGGGTGTGAGTTTAACTGTGCCACGGCGCTTCAGAAACGCCGTTCAGGAAAGCCACAGAAACCGACTGACCATTTTGTGATCAGGGATCTGATCTGACCCATCATAAACATAGTACAGTGAATCATCTCTGGGGGCATCGGCTGGTCAGGGGAGATTTAGCTCCGCCAGATGGGGGAGATCTTACAGCGCATGGGGTTATGGAGTGTGGTTAGTCGGTTTCTGTTCTAAGCCAATGCTTTTCATGCCAGGAATTCAAATATCTGGGTTCCGGCCAGATTTCTTTTGGGTTGAAGTCAGAGCATTCAGCGGGGAATATGCCCCCAACCCGATCCGGTTGTGCCCAGCCAAACTCAATCTCACGATCACAGCCGGCGCAATTCACATAAAACATGTCGTTTCCCGGGTTGTCTTGTGACTCGTGTATTTCAAAATCTTCCGGTTTGGAAATCGCGTTATCGTTTGCATATTCAGAGAAATCACCTCGGTAGTCCAATCGATTAACTTCATCATTTTCGGCTTTTGTTATCTTTTCCTTGAATTCAAAGCGCCAGAGATGATTCGCTTCGAGCGGCCCCCATTCCTGCCAGGTTTCACTATCAGGCCCGGCGAGAATGTGCCAGACTCGCGTAACGGTTAATTGATGAGCGCCACATGTTTTACAGGTAAATTCCCAAGGTTGGTGATTGTTCATGGTTGTACTCCTTCAATTAATGAGATTATTACGACTAAAACTCTCCGCCCACATCGGTTGGTCAGGGAAGATTTAGCTCCGCCAGATGGGGGATAAATGATGATGGGAGGGAGGGGAAACGGCCGTTTAGCCAGCCTCAACAACCAACTGGTCCCCATACTCTTTACAAAACGAAAATGACCCATATGCCTCACCTTTAGCCTGCCGGTTGTAAAAATGGGGTCGGCAAAAAGAGCCGTAACCCATCTCGCTCATCCATGACATAGGCTGTGGCTGGGTAACGAAGCACGATCATTGTCATCCACATATCACCGATTGCGCCGCTGGCGTTGAAGATGCCGCATAACGCTAATAAGGGTACCCATAATGTGCCCTGCAATAACCACATGCCAACAATAACTAAGGCGCTGATGACAACGAATGGCGCCAGGGCGATGACGATATAGTTATTTCGGGGATAAGCATACTCGGGAGACGTGGCGTACAACATCAACCCTTTCCATAGGATGCCGTACTTGGGTTTTGCCCCAAACATCCGCATGGTTAAACCGTGGGTTAGCTCATGTAAACCCATTGCCAGCAAAATTCCGAGGAGAACCGCCCCAATTTCGCCCAAACCGAATGAAATCTGTGCCGGCAGCTTTCCCAGGCTGACAGCCAACCTGAAAAAAATGAAGCCAAAGATGACAAGGGAGATTAAGGCCAGGATTTGTATGGTGATCACCCGGGCGGGTTTGCCCGTCACCCGCCAGGTGAGAACTTCTTGATAATCGTTGGGCAATGA
>JAWOGU010000317.1:0-6050 GCA_046496595.1 Chloroflexota bacterium | reverse complement strand
GGCGAATCGCTGCTGGAATTTTCGCCCAAGATCAGCACCGTAGGACAGGTCGCCAGCGTCGCCATGAAGTTTACCATGCGTGAACTACCTTTGAGTTTTCTCGTTTCTGCCGGGTGGGATTTTGACCGCGAAAGCCTGGCGGTGAGTGTGGTTCCCGGTGATGCCGCTTCCTTTGCCAAAGCGGCGGGCGGTCCGGCGATCACCATCGTAGATCAACCCATCAGCAGCCCGGCGGACATTGCCAACAGCGCCCCGCAAATTATTCGCCAACTGCGGCAAAAGCTGAATTCCCGCCTCACCGGCTCCGGCTCGGCCGTCGGCGACCCGCGCATTCGCGCCGGAGCTGTCATTACCCTGGAAGGGCTTGGTCCCGATTTCAGCGGCAATTACCGTGTCACCAGCGCCACCCACACCATTGGCTCTGGCGGCTACCGCACCAACTTTCAAGTGCATAAGGAGATTATCCCCTGATGGAAACTTATTTTGATCAAGTCACCGATTCCATTGAGGACATCCAGCAAAAATTCGACGGTGTGATGGTTGGCCGCGTCATTAACAACCTGGACCCGATGGCTTTGGGTCGCGTGCAGGTGCAGCTCCCATCCATTGACAGCCTGGACCTCAGTCCCTGGGCGCGGGTGGCCGTGCTGATGGCCGGACCGACGTATGGCACCTATTTTATTCCCGACATTGGCACGGAAGTGCTGGTAGCGTTTGAACATGGCGATCCGAGCGCCCCGTATATCATCGGCGGCTTGTGGAATGCCATGTCGCCGCCGCCGCTGCCCTCGCCCATCCCGCAAATCCGGCTGATACGCACGCCGTTGGGCAACCAGATCATGTTTACGGAAGCGCCGCCCACCATCACCATCATGACCCCGCAAGGGCAGACGATTCTGATGTCGCCGGCGGGCATCCAGATTACCACCGGGGCTAATGTGATCAACATGACGCCCGATGGCGTCACGATTACCGGCACGCCCAATCTTAATTTGGCGGCTTCGGCCGCGATTAACATCACCGCGCCCAATATCACCATTAACGGGGCAGCGGCGACCAACGTACAGTCTGGCGGCATGTGTAATGTGCAGGCGCCGTTGGTGAAGATTAACTAACCCGAGGAGAGTGGAACGTGGGCGTCCCACTCTCCTACAAGAACGATTTGGTTTGTAGTAGGGGCGAATAATTATTCACCCCTACGGCTACGAACAGGTGTAGGAGAATGCCATGAAACCAGCAGCCCGCATTTTAGACCCCACAGCTCATCCCGGCATGGTCAGCGGCCCAGGTGTGCCGACCGTGTTGATCGGTGGCTTACCGGCAGCCGTAGTCGGTGATCTGCATACCTGCGCCATGCCGCCGACGGCCGGGCCGCACCCGCCGTCGCCTTTTATGATGGGCAGCATGACGGTGTTGATTGGCGGGCGGCCGGCGCTGCGGGTGGGCGACATGTCAGGCTGCGGCGCGCCGATTGTGGCCGGGGCTTTTACGGTGTTGATTGGTGGGTAGGGGCGTAGGGGCGAATAATTATTCGCCCCTACGGCATGGGATTAAATTATGAACAAGGAATTTTTAGGACAAGGTTGGTCATTCCCAATTGGCTTGAACGGCGGCGGCGATGTGGCCCTGTCTGTCCATGAGGAGGATGTGCGCCAGGCGATTCTGATTATCCTGGGCACGAATCCGGGAGAGCGGGTGATGCGTCCTGATTTTGGCGCAGGGCTGGGAGCGCTGGTTTTTGAACCGATCAGCACGACGACGATGGCTTTGGCGAAGCATCGCGTGGAAGAGGCGCTGATTATCTGGGAACCCCGTATCGACAATATTGTGGTGAAGGTAACGGCCGATGCGGATAACGGCCGTTTACTCATCGAAGCCAGTTATCGTGTCCGGCTCACCAATACCTTTTATAACCTGGTTTATCCCTTCTATCTCATGGAGGGCCGCGAATCATGAGCAACCAGATCAACGGCAAAACGGCCGTTACCCCCACCCTCGACGACCGTCAGATACAGGCTATGGTAGCCGACCTGCTGGACCGTATGCCGGGTTACACGCCCGGTTGGACGCCTGTTGAGAATGGCCCCAGTTGGGCCTTGATCCAGATTTACGCCCGCTACCTGCGCGCCCTGGCCGAGCGGGTGGGTCTGGCTCCGGATAAAAACAAGCTGGCCTTTTTGGACTTGCTGGGCGTCAATCTGCTGTCCGCCCAGGCCGCCCGCGTACCTGTCGTTTTTGCGCCCATCCCCCACATCGGCGACGGTCGGGTGCCCGTGCGCACCCAGGTCGGCGCCGATGATCCGGCGACAGGTGAAAAGCTCATCTTTGAAACGGAGGCCAGCATCGCCCTGGCGGCGGCCAATCTGGTGGAGGTATTTTCCTTGTGGCCGGGCAAAGATGGCTATGCGGATCACTCAACGGCCGTTATGGGCAGCCAACCCTTCACCCTCTTCAGCGCCTTAAAAAACACCCCGCACGAATTTTATCTGGCCCACGACACCCATTTCACCCTGTCCGGCAAAGCGATTGTGGAGCTGCAATGTGAATGTGCCATTTCCGGCAGTCAGGTGTTGGACGTGGTGTGGGAATATTGGGATGGGGAGGTGTGGCGCGGCTTTAAGACCTTCAAGACGGCAGCGGAAGCTGGGGAAGATGACAGCGTGGACGGCACAGACGGCCTGTCCAAAAGCGGCGTCATTCGCCTGGCAGCCGACTGCTCGGAGACAGAGCAGACCACCATTCAGGGGCGCACCTCCTCCTGGCTGCGCGGGCGGCTGACAAAGCCGCTGCCGCCGGAGCCGGGTCTGGTATTGGCCCAACTGGATCGGCTGACCATCCGCACCGTGATTGACCGGCAACTGCCGGAAACGGAGACCATGCCGGAAAACGCCGGTTTCCCGCCGGACAAGGCGTTTGCCAACACCCTGGAATTGGACGTGAGCAAGGCGATTTACCCGTTTGGGCAGCAGCCGCAGCCGGGCAGCGCCTTTTATCTCACCAGCGCAGAAGCGTTTGCCAAAGCAGGTGCGGAGGTGACGCTGTATTTAACTTACGTGGCTCCGGAATCGGATGGTTCGAGCAATACCACCCCGTTAGCCACACCGGTGGTGACGTGGGAATATTGGAACGGCCGTTCCTGGTCTGCTCTTGCCACTGTGCCGGAAACGGCTGTGGTGGGGAGATTTGAGGCGACAGGCAGTCTCACCTTCACCGTGCCGGCGGACATGACCCTGACCAAAGTGAACAACGAAGAGGGGTTCTGGATTCGCGCCCGCCTGAAAGGCGGCGGCTACGGTATCAAGCGTACCCTGACTTTTGATGGCAACACGGTGGTTGTGACGGAAATTCGCCCGCCCGTGCTGGGCGCGGTGCAAATGGGCTATCTCTACCGCTCGCCGCAGGCACAGCCCACTTACTGCCTCACCTACAGCGATTTTCAATGGGCCGATCAGACGGAGAGTGTGCGCTGGCGCGGCGCTGCGTTTGAACCGTTCAGCCTGGTAGCCGACCGCACGCCGACCCTCTACCTTGGTTTTGACCGTACTCTGCCCGCCGACCAGCTCAGCCTCTATCTGGATGTGGCTGAAGTAGCCGGGCAAAACAGCGGCCCGCTGCTGACCTGGGAATACGACGACGGCGGCAGTTGGCGCAGCCTGACGGTGAGTGATGAGACGAATAATCTGGCGCTGCCGGGCATGGTAACGGCCGTTTACCCCGGCGTCTCTCCTCTGCCCAGCGGTGAAGTAGTGGCTGGCAGCGGCAATCAGGTGCAGCTTGCCAACGCCCGCCAGGCCGCCCGTTTCCGCGCCGGCGATCTAATCGCCATTGGCGACGAAGATCCGCCTGAATTGATGACCGTACAGAGCGCCGCCGACGCCAAACTGACCCTAACGGCCAATTTAAGCCAGGAATACCAGCGCGTGCCCGTCTCGTTGGCGGCGCTGCCCCGCTTTGGCAAACCGCGCACCTGGCTGCGCGCCCGTCTGCAAACCGGCGGCGATCCGCTGCTGACCCAGGTCAACAGTCTGCACTTCAACGCCGTGTGGGCGGCTCAAATTCAAACAATCGAGAACGAAGTCTTGGGCAGCAGCAACGGGCAGGCCGGGCAGGTCTTCTTTAGCCGCCGCTCGCCGGTTTTGGCGGGCGAACTGCTGGAAGTGAAAGAGCTGTCCGGGGCCAGAGCGCCGGTGGAACTGGCGATTTTACAGCAGGAATTGGCGGAGCAAGGTTTGGGCGACGAGGTGATTACCACCGTGACGGATCCGCGCAGCGGCAAAATCAGCGAGGTGTGGGTGCGCTGGCAGGAAAAACCGCACCTCTTCTTCTCCCGACCCGACGACCGCCATTACGTGATTGAGCGCAGCCGGGGCCGCCTTATTTTTGGCGATGACCAAAACGGCCGTATTCCCACAGCCGCTAGAGACAATATCCGCCTACGCCAATACCGTTCGGGCGGCGGTGCGGCGGGCAATGTGGCGGCCGCCGGCATTACCCAACTATTGAGCGGCGTGCCTGCTGCTGGCGTCAGTAATCCGGTGGCGGCGGAAGGCGGCGCGGACACCGAGCCGGTCGTCAATGTGCAGCATCGCGGACCACAGGTGGTACGCCACCAATATCAGGCCATTTCCTTGAGCGATTATGAAGCGCTGGCGCGGGAAGCGTCACCCGCCGTCGCCGTAGCCCGGGCGCTGCCCACCACGCACAGCAGCGGTCGGGAAACACCGGGCTGGGTCAAAATCATCATCATGCCGCACAGCCAGGAACCGCGACCACAGCCCTCGTTTGGTTTGCGGCGGCAGGTGCAGGCGTTTCTGGCGGCGCGGGTTCCGGCGGCGGTTGCCGCGCAAATCACCGTCACCGGCCCAACTTATCTGCCGGTGGGCGTGCAGGCAGTGGTGACGCCGCTAAATGCAGGCGAGGCGGGTGTGGTGCGGGATGCCGTGATTGCGGCGTTGAAAAACTTTTTACATCCGTTAACCGGTGGTCCGGAAGGCGCAGGTTGGGCGTTTGGCCGCGATGTGTATTTGTCTGATGTGGCGGCGGTGCTGGAAGCGGTGCGCGGCGTGGATTACGTGAGCACGCTCAATCTGCTGTGGAAAGGGTCGCCAAGCGGCGAGCGCCTGGAAGTGCCGCCGGATCGCATTGTGGTGGCCGGGCAGTTAAAGATTATGCTGGCATAAAGATAACCGCGGAGAACGCGGAGGAGCGGAGTTCAAAAGAAACTCTGCGTTCTCCGCACCTCCGCGGTGAAATGGAAAAAATGAAAGATGCCATTACCTGATTTGGAAAATAACCGCGAAGAACGCGGAGGAGCGGAGATAAAACCCAAAAAACTCCGCGTTCTCCGCGCTCTCTGCGGTGAAATGGGAAAAATGAAAGATGCCATTACCATTACCTGATCTCGATACCCGCCGCTGGGCGGACATGGTAGAAGAAGGGCGGGCGCTCCTGCCGCGTTACGCGCCCGCCTGGACGGATCATAACGTGCATGATCCGGGTGTGACGCTGATGGAGCTGCTTGCCTGGCTGGTGGAGCAGGACATTTACCAGGTCAATCGCGTCCCGGAACGGCACCGGCTTAAATTTTTGGCGCTGGCGGGTTTCTCGCCCCAACCACCACAGCCTGCCGAAATTCCTCTGACGTTCACGCTGGTCGGGGCGGTTATGCAGCAGTTACCGGCTGGATTGGCGCTGGCAACGGCCGTTGGCCTGCCTTTCCGTCTGGTGGAGCCATTAACGGTGGTAGCCGCCGCTTTACAAGCGGTGCAGGTGTATGACGGCGCGGCGTTTACGGACAAGACACGCCTGTGGCGGGATGGGCTGCCGTTTGCTCTGTGGGGCGTCAATCCGGACGCTGCTGTCGCGCCCACGCTCTACCTGGGTTTTGACCAGGCGCTGCCGCTGGACGAACGGGTGAGTCTGTGGTTTTGGCTGGCAAATGAGCGCACGGGACGGGAAGAGTGGCAGCGGCTCATGGCGGAATTGCAGGAAACGGCCGTTCTCTGCCAACCCCTGCGCCCCCAAACCACCTGCATCCCCAAACCGCCCTG
>JAWOGU010000104.1:0-7013 GCA_046496595.1 Chloroflexota bacterium | reverse complement strand
CCAACGGTGACACCTTTAATTCCATGAAATCATTAAAAAAAGAAACTTTTAAATTAATTCTCATTCTTATGCCAACATTACCCCAATTGCCAGCAGCAAAGCCCCAGCAGCCGCTCGGATAAATGCCAGGTGCAATACAGGTTTTACCGGGAAAACCTGCGTTTTCTCCAGCGCCGCCCACTTGTGGATGTCCACTCCCAACTCGGCAACTTCAATTGCCATCTTGAGCATATCCCGCCGGCTGCGGCAGCGCACGATGCCGACCTGATCCCAATCGTCGGCCCCGCTCGGGTGCAGGAAGCGCCCTTGAACCGGACCGAGGAAAACCGGATGTCCGCCATGTTTTAGCAGCAGCGGCAGGATTGCCCGGCTGTAACGGCCGTTGGCGGCCAGTGGGTCATTGTCAAAAGGGCTTCCTGCCGGATAAAGCGCCTTCTGGCGGAATTTGAGCAGGTTGACCATGTATAGAATTCACGCCCGTCGTCGTTTTGCATCAGCTCGCGGAATTGGTTGAGAAGCGAGGATGCCGGTGTTAGGCGGTAACCGCCCATAGCTCTTTAGGGGGTAAAACGGCGGCTGAAAAACGAGTTAGGCCGAACTTTGTGAAAGTTCTTTTGTCAGTCGTTCAAGAAGCCCCTGACGATCTTTGCGAATCTCCTCGGCAAGAACACGTCCCTCGTCAGCTATTTCTAAATACTTATCACTCCATAAAACAACATCAAACAGAATTGGCAAGAGGTCAATCCCTTTCTGTGTTAGGCGGTATACCTTCATAACTTTGTTATGCGGATGATCATTCTTGCTCACAATTCCTTGAGCCTCTAGTCTGGAAAGTCTATCAGACAAGATATTGGTGGCAATTTTCTCATCAGATTCAAGAAACTGCTTAAAGGTATTTTTACCCAGCAAGGCAATATCTCTCACGATGATGAGAGACCATTTATCGCCAAGAAGGTCAAGGGCTGAGCTAACAGGACAAAATGAACGTTTGGTTGTTATTGTCATGCTTTCCAATTTACATTATCCACTTGCAAAGAGCAAGTTGAAACTGTAGACCAATCCGGTACTTGCAAAACGCAAGTTAATAGTGTAGACTAATCTGGTACTTGCAAAACGCAAGTAACCAGCATTATTTGAAATGAGAATCAATCTAAAATCTCAAAATCAAAAGGAGTTAAACCAATGAACAAGAAACAAACCGTAGGTGCTTTTTTAGGTGTCGCCTCCCAACAAGACGCAAACAGAATGAGGGACTTGGCCAATGCTGATTACATCCAGCACAATCCATTTATTCCCACAGGACTTGAACCCTTTATCCAGATGCTTCCTGTTTTGCAAGAACACGGAACTACAGCCCAGAATGTCCGCATGTTTGTGGATGGTGATTATGTGTTCATGCACAACATCTGGTTAAATGCAAAGCCTTTTGGGGCTGATGAAATGGTGTCATTTGACATTATTCGTGTCGATGAAAATGGAAAAGTTGCCGAACATTGGGATGCTATGACGCCCCTTGTGAAAGAAACCGCCAGCGGAAGAACACAAACCGATGGGCCTGCCGCAGTTGAAGACCTGGACAAAACCGATGCGAATAAAGCATTAGCTGTTGCTCTAATTGAAGATATGCTGATGGGTAAAAACCCAGGTAACATTACCGAATACATCAGTGCCGAACAATACGACCAGCACAACCCACAAATAAAAGATGGATTGAGTGGCATTGTAGAAGCCGTACAGTACCTCACTTCACAAAACAACATGTTTAAGTACACTAAAATCCACAAAGTATTGGGTGAAGGAAACTTCGTACTTACAGTAAGTGAAGGTGAATGGAGCGGTAAATCACAAGTGTTTTACGATTTATTCCGCATGAAGGATGGCAAAATTGTAGAGCATTGGGATGTGATTCAGGAAATACCTACCGAAGGTCTGGCACACAATAACGGAATGTTCGGATTCTAATAAACTGGAGTCTGGCGAAAATTAAATTTCAGTCGAGTGTAGGGGCGTTTCGCGAAACGCCCCTACCAGAGAGAAATCCAAAAAACGCCAATATCCAGTAATAAAATTAAACCTAAATCAACAATTAAACCTAAATCAACAAGCGAGATTAATCAATTAAAGGATATAAAAATGAACAATGAAACTCTAACTCTACTTTCAAATATCGGGCTCATTCTATGCATTGTGCCTGTCACGCTTCATGGTATTGAGGCGTTTTTCCCTATGCAAGCACGCTGGATTACAAACTGGGTTCTTCCATTTTTTGGAGCAATGTTACCTAATCGTGACAAGTTCTTGACCTATGACGAACAAATAAAAATGTTGGATTCCGCTCTGGATACCGTACCCGTTCAATGGCCGACCGACTGCTATTCATCCTGTTCTACCTTAAAACCTATCCCATTCAAGAGGTACAGGCCTTTCTGTTTGGTATGAGCCAAGGACAAGCCAATGAATGGATACATCGCCTGGCAAAAATACTGAAACAGGCGCTCAATGACCTGGGCCACCTGCCAGAACGAGAAGGCCACCGTCTGGCAACCGTTCTGCGTGAAAACGAGACGCTCGCCTTTGCTCAGGATGGCAGTGAACGACGACGACAGCGACCTAAAGACAACGAACAGCAAAAAGCCTATTACAGCGGCAAGAAAAAAGCCCATACCGTTAAGAACCATTTGGTCGTCCAGCCAGAGAGCCACCGTGTCTGTTATCTGAGTGCGACAGCCCCTGGCAAAAAGCACGATAAAAAGTTGGCCGATGATGCTGATTTACGTTTTCCAGACCGGGCGACACTGGAGCAGGACACAGGGTTCCAAGGCTTTGACCCAGAGCAAGTCATTGTCTTGCAACCCAAGAAAAAGCCGCGTGGGAAAACGCTTTCTATTGGTGAGAAATTCATCAATCGCTGTATTTCTTCCGGTCGTATCATTGTTGAAAACGTGATTGCCGGTATCAAGCGTTGTCGGATTGTTAAAGATGTCCTACGAAATTGGAAAACGGATTTCGATGATCTCATCATGGTGCTCGCCTGTGGCTTACACAACCTACGGGTGGCTCATCGCTCGCCTATTGAATCCATCAAGCTTACCGATTTTTATTTCCAATAATGTCTGATGAAGTCACCACTTTACCTCAGTTTGTCTCATTTTTAGAAAATGTGCCGCTCACCATAACCTCAATGAGTGCTAAGAATTTCTCCCAAAGAATTAATACGTTTCTTCGGAAGGATTTCTTCGGAAGAATTGATCCATTTCTTCCGAAGAAGCTGTAGTGAAGCACATTTTTATGAACGTCGGACATTTTGTTCGGTGAACGCGACGATTCGGCTTTTCAACTGGCAAAACTCGCGGTAAACCAGTCAAGCGTTTCCCATCCCCAGCCCTGCGCCCCTAAAAAGACTGCAAAAGCAAACGGCCGTTGACCAGGTGATGCTGGTCACGGGCAAGGTGCAGCTGAAAGGGGAAGATGTAAACATCATTGTGGACCGGGTGGAAACCAACCTGGAGCTGGCCCGCGACGCCGACGCCCCGCGCACGCCCCCCGCCCCGCCGCCGCCCGCGGTGAGCAACGGCCGTTCCCCCACCAACGGAAACGGCCAGCCCAGGCCGGCCAACGGTCACGCCGTCCCCCCCGCCCCGGCGGACGATTCGCCCGTACAGGCACAAAGTGAGGGGCCGCCGCCGCCGCCCAACTTCGACGAGGAGATGCTGGCCGTCACCACCGCCGCGCCGCAGGCGGCCGGCGCGAAAACGGCCGCTGCTGTGAAAACGGCCGCTGCCGCGAAAACGGCGCCCGACCCCACACCCCCTGCCCCACAAACCGCCAAAGCAGCACCTGCCGCACCAGCGGTCACTGCGCCAGCGGCCGTTCCGCCGCCGCCGCAGCGGCAAACGGTGGTGGTGGAGGTGCGCCCGGTGAGCAACTGGCGCGCCATCTTCCGGGAATCGGTGCGGCTGGCGGGGGAGTTTGCCGGGCCGGACGCGCTGACGCTGAAGGTCAGCGGCCAGCCGCAACACATCCACCTGCCCAACCAGCAAACCCTGGTCTGTCCGGAGCTGCTGGAGCGGCTGCGCATGCAGCCCGGCATTGCCCGCGTCTACCGGGAATGAGCCAGCGGGAAGTGATGCTGCAAGCGCCCCCCTTGATGTTAAGGTCCGCTTGGCCCGTTGGGCGGCTTGCGACGGCCATCAATTTCAGAATCACTCTAAATAATCTTGATTCCTAACTCGACACTGGCGAAAAATTGTCAGAGCCTCTTTAACAATTGAATTAGCCACAAAGTCGGAAGTGTGAGTGCAAGGTCGGAATGTGTCAATAGAAATGGGACCCGCCTGGTGTGCGTCAGCAACCAGTTGTTTAGCTGCTAACAGGCAGGCGATCATCAGCGCCGCCCATTGCTGCCGACAATGGCGGTCAGGTCGCGCAAGTGGTGGGCATTACAGAGGGCATGCAGCAGCAATTGGTACTTGAAGTAAGTCGCGCAGGCTCAACTTGTTCGGCCCCTGTCGCCACAAAATTGTGCAAGGCGCCGGCTGAGATCGGCAGTTCGAACAGGTCCGCCAACATCTGCCGTTCTCGTTCATAGGGGATAAACTGTTCATGGCGCAGATAAACAGCCAGCCGTTTTACCTGTGAACCATATTGTACGGGATTGGTCACATCCGGTGGGAATTCGCCGGTCGTCGCTGCCCCACAACAGGGACATAGCGCCGTTTCGCACTGGTGTTCAATGGTCACGAAGCGTAAGGGCGGCAGGTCCACTACCTGGCGCTTGGCGATTCCACTGGCGATAATATCGTCGGCCAATGGTGACTGACACTGTTTACAGGGGGCGGACGATGTGTTTCGATAACATCAGACTCAGGATTGAAGGCCAGGGTATTTCCTTCATGCGTTTGACCTCTTCACGCAGTCGTTGTACTTCATCCATGAGCGTTATTTATACCACAGGTTTTACACCTGAATAGATACTTTAATGGGCCAGGAGCTTACTCTGTTATCCCGAATTTTTCAATCTGTCGGCGTATTTGCGCCGAACTGCACTAGCACATCAAATTTCTGAATTTGCGGAGTGCGCTGCCACAAATTGTAGGTCGATTTTGCAAATCGACCCCGCGATTTTACAAAATCGCGGTACTAGAGACTGGAGACTAGAGATTACCAGTCTCCAATCTCTAGTCTCCGGTCTCCAAAAGTCCAAACTTATTATCGAGCGAACCCTATGGCTTTTTATCGGTTTCGGCCAACGATCGAGTCTAGGTATACTAATTGCCCTAGGGTTTAGGTATCACAATTGAACTTTCCGCATTGAGTGAGGCGTCATAAGTCAGAGTGGCGTGGGTCACATCGTCTACGGTGAAGGTGACGCTATTTTGGTTGCCATTGATATTTGTTTTTGTTATCGTGCAAATACCCGACGCATTCGTCACGCAGCTGCCGGAGCCAGATGCGCCGTTGCTCCAACTGCCAGAAACCTGGGCGTTCGCAACCGGGTTACCCAAATCATCCAACACCTGAATGGTGACGCTCGCGTCCCACTTGTTGCCGCTTGACGCAGAGGCGCTGGTCAGGTCGGCAATGTACATCTCGGTCGCGGCGCTGCCACTGCTGACTGTGACCTGGTACGTCACGGTATCCGTCCCACCATCGTTGTCCGTCACCGTCAGGGTGACATCATAGGTGCCAGCCGTCGCGTAGCTGTGTGTCGGATTCTGGGTTGTGTCACTGCTGCCATCGCCGAAATCCCACTGCCAACTAACAACCTGCCCACCTTGATCGCTGCTTTGGTCGGTGAAGTTGACCGTCAGGCCATCGACCGCAAAGCTGAAATCTGCCGTGGGTGGCTGGTTGTACGTACCGCCGGTGTGGGGCACGACGATGTTACCACCGCTGATCTCAACCGCATTGGCTGACCCAGGCCGGGGCATGGACATGACCGGAATGACGAGATCGTCCTTGTCACGCGTCTCGACCCAGACTCTATCGATACCATTGCCCGGTTCATCATGGTCTTCCACATAGAAGATGAACTGGTGGTTGCCGATGGGGTCGGGCCAGCCGGGTTCCAGATAAGTGCCCTTACCGGTGAAGGAAGCCCAGCCAAACGCGCCAACGTCACCCAGAGACAACCCTTCTATCGCGTTTGATTTGAAGCGGTAGATGCTGCCGTCTGGCAGATGGCGGATGAGCAGCAGGTTACCCTGGATATTTGTGAGCGGCTTGTTGTACTTCATGGTGTAGCCAAAGTTGGTCCTGTCACCAGGGTAGCCGGTGCCCAGGTCTTCGCTGCCGGGCCAGTAGAACCAGCCGCCGCCGGTGGTGAAGCCCAGACTGGGGTCGTAGATAACCACCACGTCTTCGCTGTAACCGGTGTAGTAACCGCCATCCACGGTAAAGGCCACGGAGTAGGTGTTCACCGGCACATCCATGAAGGAACAGGTCGCCGTGAGCACATCATCATAGCCGGTGACCGGATTGACCGGGTTGGGGGTACATACCCCACTCACCGGACCACCAGGCCCTACCGGTTCCAATATGATTGACACCTGAGCCAGGTTGATGTTGCCGGCGGGCGCCAGGTAAGCAGCCAGATCCGGTTCCAGTTCTTCAACTGTGACAACCAGCGAGAAAGGTTCACTGGCATTGCTGCCGGGGGCGTTCACCTGAACCGCGACAGGGTTGTCGGGGTCGAAGTTCAAGACAGCATCTTCCGGCAGGACTTCAATCGTCTGGTCGATGCTGGTCACACCCAGGTCATCGTCTTCGACGGTGACGCGGATGGTGTACAGTCCGGCAATAACGTCAGCGATGCCGCTGAGCGTCCAGGAACAGGTGCGTTCGTTGCCGCTGAAGAGACAGATATTTGTACTTAAGTCTATCCCAGCCGGCAGGCCATCCACAAACGTACCGCCATCGACGCGCCAACTGGTGCTCACTTTGAGCGGATCATCGGCCACATCGGTGCCGGTGATGGTGATGTCTGTAATGCCGTCGCTGTACTGAATAGTTTG
>JAWOGU010000029.1:0-31352 GCA_046496595.1 Chloroflexota bacterium | reverse complement strand
GGACCAGTTCTGGCGGGCTTGATTATTGCCATGTTTGCCGGTAACAGGGCGGGGCCGGAAACGGCCGTTCCCAATTTGCGTGGGATTGGCATTGCTTTTGCTTTCGACGCCGTCACCTTTCTGGCATCAACCCTCACCCTCAAACTCATGCGTCAGGAAAGATCTCTTGCCATCGAAAACCAGGACAAAACCATGTTGGCCGCCATCTATGAAGGACTGGCCTACGTATGGCGAGACAATACCCTGCGCACCGTCTTCCTCATCATTGCCGCCATCTCCGTCCTCAGCATTGCGCCCATCAACGTCGGCGTGCCGGTCATTTCCGACGAGCGCATGACCAACGGCGCCGCCGCTTTCGGCGTCCTCATGTCGGCTTATGGCGCCGGTTCGCTCATGGGCATTATTGGCTCCGGCGTTTTACCAAGGCCGTCGGCTTCCCGCTTTGGCAGCACCTTGTTTGCCGCTGTCGGCGTCATTGGTTTTTTGATGATGGGGTTGGCTTACGCGCACTCGCTCTGGCTGGCAGCGTTGATCATGCTCTTGATTGGCGTTATCGACGGCTGGGCAATCATCCAGTTCACCACCTGGCTGCAAATGCGGGCGCCGGAAGTTCTGATGGGACGCATCATGGCGCTGCTGATGTTTGCCTTCGTGGGACTGGCGCCTGTGGCTAACACTTTTCTGGGATGGCTGATTGATAGGGATGTGACGCTGGTGTTGCTGATTTCTGGCGGGCTGCTAACGCTGCTGTCATTCACGGCCGCTTTTCAACCCAACATCCGGGCCATGGGAACGGCCGTTTTCTCGGCTTCAGGAGATTAAAGATTGGTCCAATCTAGGAGACTTAATACCCCGGCGGCGGATCAACCGGGCCGTCAAACTGCATCACGGTAAAGACGCCGCCCTGCGGATCCTGCACCACCGCAAACTTACCCATTTCACCAGCGGACATGGTGGGCGCCAGCACATTGCCGCCGAGTTCGTTTACTTTGGCAACGGCCGTTTCCACATCTTCCACCATAAAATACACGCTCCAATTAGGCGGCACATCCCCCCACGACTCTTGAATCGCCATCATGCCGGCCTGAGAACGGCCGTCTTGCGCCGCCACCACATAATCACTGGCGTCCGTCGTATAGGTCCAACCAAACACATGCGCAAAAAAAGACTTGGCCGCCTCCACATCCCGCGTTTGCAGTTCATTCCAGATCAGCGAATTCGGGGCGTTCACAATCTGCGCGCCAGTGTGGTTCTTCGGCTGCCAGACGCCAAATGGCGCGCCGCTGGGATCCACCGCCATCAACATGCGTCCTTCTTGCATCACATCCATCGGCGGCATCATCAAATTACCACCCGCCTCTGAAACCCTGGCAGCCACCGCATCCGCATCGTCATGCTTCACGTAAGACGTCCAGAACGTGGGCATGCCCTGCGCCTGCATGTCTGGCGGCATCTGGCCGATACCTGCCGCGTTGTACCCTTCAATCTGACACATGGTATATATCGAACCTATATCATCAATCGGCCGGTCGTCCATTTCCCAGCCAAATAAGCGGCTGTAAAACGCCTTCGCGCCTTCCTGGTCAGTTGTCGTTAAATCGACCCAACAAAAAATACCATCTGGATATTTCTTCACAATCTGCATTTGTTTTCACTCCTTAGACTCAAAATAAATAGTAACTATACAGCGCTGTCGAGGGCTGAGCTTGTCGAAGCCCGGTTCCCTTCGACAAGCTCAGGGAACCTACGTGTATAGTTACAATAAATAAACGAACAAAATAGGGTGCTGACTGCAACAAGACAAATAGTATATCATAAACAGAACTTATGTTCTAATCCAATTCAAATATTTTAAGGATGTTGCCCATATTCTTGGTACCGACACAACATGAATGATAAACTGTTTATTTAGCGAGAAAACCTGCATGACAAAAAGATATTTATTACCAACCATCGGCAGCGCCGGAGACGTTCACCCCGTTATTGGGCTGGCTCTGGCCCTCAAAACACGGGGGCACAACGTGACCGTATTAACCAACGGCTTTTTTGGTCCGCTGGTCAGGCAGATGGGACTGGATTTCATGGAAACGGGAGCAGCTGAAGCCTACCAGAGCGCCGTGGCCAACCCCCTGCTCTGGCATCCTACCAAAGGCTTTGAGTTCATCGCCCGCAATTTTCTTTTGCCGCAAATGCGGGTGATCTACCACCTTTTGAGCGGCTTTAATCCGGCGGAAACGGTGGTGATCGCGCCGGGACTGGCCTTTGGCGCTCGACTGGCTCAGGAAAAACTGGGGCTGCCCCTCATCACCGCCCATTTGCAAGCGACGATGATCCGCAGCGTGCACGAACCGCCAGTGATGGGACCCATGGCGCTGCCGGCGCGCACGCCTTTGGCGCTCAAGCAAAACTGGTTCCGCTTCATGGACAACCGCGTGATTGACCCCATTTTGCTGCCGGAGTTAAACAAGTTTCGGCAGGAATTAGGGCTGCCACCCGTGAAACATGTGTTTAAAGAGTGGCTGCAATCGCCGCAAAAAATTATTGGCCTGTGGCCTGGCTGGTATGCGCCCCGGCAGCCGGATTGGCCGCCGCAGGTAACGCTGACCGGTTTCCTCAAGTTTGAGCGGGACAGTGAGCAGGGTGTGCCGGGAAATGTGCAAGCATTTCTGGCGCAGGGTGAGGCGCCCCTGGTATTTACGCCGGGTTCAGCCCATCAGCATGGCGCACAGTTTTTTCAGGCAGCGGTCGAAGCATGTGGGGCGCTGGGACGGCGCGGCTTGCTGGTGTCGGCTCATGCGGAGCATATTCCGGCCGATTTGCCAGAGAGCATTTGTTACACCCCCTATTTACCTTTCAGCCAGGTGCTGCCCCAGGCGGCGGCGTTGGTTTTCCACGGCGGCATGGGCACGGCGGCGCAGGGGTTGGCGGCGGGCATTCCACTGCTGGTGATGCCCATGAGCCACGACCAACCGGACAATGCGGCGCGGCTCAAACGGCTGGGTGTGGCTGACGCTTTGCCGCCAAAAAAGTTTACGGGAACGGCCGTTTCCGCCAAACTGGATCGCCTTCTTCACGATCCCAAAATATTCGCCAACTGCCGAAAATATGCGCCCCTTGTCGATTTTGATCAGGCGCTGGCCGACACCTGCGCCGTAATTGAGAATTTTGATGCGTGAGGCGTGATGCATAGGTTCACGCATCACGCCTCACGCATCCACACTTGAGAAAAAGCCGCTATGCGCACAAACCAGCCGTTCATCCTGCCATTTTCAGCCATCACAAAAAACGATTTGTCCATCGTCGGCGGCAAAGGAGCCAACCTGGGCGAAATGACCCAGGCCAGATTCCCGGTGCCGCCCGGTTTCTGCCTGACCACGGCTGCGTTTGACTCCTTCATGGCAGCCAGCGGACAGGCGGACGAACTGTATGCCATCCTGGACAGCATCGTACTGAGCGACCTGGACAGCGCCCGGCAGGCAGGGCAGCAGGTACGTGAAGCGCTGCAAAGCGTACCCGTGCCGCCAGAAATTGCCGAGGCAGTGGTCACCGCCTGGCAGGCGCAGGGCGCAGACAAAAGCTACGCCGTTCGTTCCAGCGCCACTGCCGAAGACTTACCGGGCGCTTCGTTTGCCGGGCAGCAGGATACCTATTTGAATGTACGGGGCGAGGCGGATTTGATAACGGCCGTTCACCGCTGCTGGATCTCGCTTTTTACCGACCGGGCCATCCTCTACCGCCTGCAAAACAGCTTCGACCACCGGCAGGTCTCGCTGTCCGTGGTCGTGCAGCAGATGGTGCTGCCTGAGATCTCCGGCATTTTGTTTACCGCCGATCCCCTCAGCGGCGAGCGCCACATCACCACCATAGACGCCAGCTACGGCCTGGGAGAGGCGCTCGTCGCCGGGCTGGTTTCCGCCGACCTGTACAAAGTGGACCGGCGCACCTACACTGTCACCGACGTGCAGGTCGCCGACAAGCGCCTCGCCATTCGCCCGCTGCCTGACGGCGGCACGGTGGAGGTGGAAATTACAGGCGCGGCGCGGACGGCGCAGGTTTTATCCGGCGCGCAGGCCATTATCCTGGCGGAAATCGGCGAGCGCATAACCCGCCATTACGGCCAGCCGCAAGATATTGAATGGGCGCTGGCGGGAGGCAAGTTCACCATCTTGCAAACACGCCCCATCACCTCGCTCTTTCCCATCCCCCCCAAAGCGCAGGAAACCGCAGACGAAACGGGCGAACTACAAGTGATGTTTTCCTTTGCGTCGGTGCAAGGCATGTTGGGTCCGATTACGCCGTTGGGACAGGACACGATGCGCACCCTATTTGCCTCTGCCGGCAAACTGTTCGACATGGAGGTCGATTTACACAGACAGCGCGCCGTCTGGTCTGGCGGCGAACGGTTATGGATTAATATTACGGCTATCATGCGCCATCCCATCGGCCGCAAAATATGGTTGTTTGGCTTCCCCTGGATTGACGCCGACGCCGCCAGTGTCCTGAAAACGCTGCAAGCCGATGCCCGGTTTCAACCCGAGCCTGGCTGGTTTAAACTGAGCACATGGCGGCGCTTGGGTCTGTTTTTCCAGCCTTTGGGGCAACAGGTGGCGGCAACCCTGCGCCAGCCTGACGCCCTGGCAGCGCAATACCGCCGCGAAACGGAAGCGCGTCTGGTTGAGGTGCAGGCGCGAAGCGAAGCCGCCCACACGCTGGCGGAACGCATGGCGCTGTTTTACGGTCCGGATGGAGTCTTAAGACAGATTTTCCCCATGATGGGACCGCGACTGCTGCCGCCTATTGTCAGCGGGATGCTGTCGCTGAACGTGGTGCGCAAATTGACGGCGGATTTACCCTCCGGCTCGCCTAATTACCTGATTCTAACGCGCGGGCTGCCTCACAATGTAACCACTGAGATGGACTTGACGCTGTGGCAAACGGCGCAAACCATTCACCAGGATGGGGCGGCAACGGCCGTTTTCGAGCAGCAATCCGCGGCAGAACTGGCACAGCAATATCTGGCCGGCAGCCTGCCGCCGGCGGCGCAAACGGCCGTTTCGCAGTTTATGGCGCACTACGGCATGAGAGGGCTGGGTGAAATCGACATCGGGCAGCCGCGTTGGCGGGAAAATCCGGCCCACATCATGCAAGTGCTGCAAAGCTACCTCCACATAGACGACCCCAACCTGGCCCCGGACGTGGTCTTTGCCCGCGGCGCGGCGGAAGCAGAAGCGGCTATTGAACCGTTGGTAACGGCCGTGCGCCATACACGCGGCGGTCCCCTGAAAGCAAAGCTGCTGCGGTTTTTTATCTACCGGATGAGAACATTGGCCGGCAGCCGCGAAGCGCCCAAGTTCATGGCAATTCGCATGATGGGCATGGCGCGAGAGGAGCTGCTCGCCAGTGGATGCGAACTGACTGCTGCCGGCGTCATCAACCAGCCAGACGACTTGTTTTTCCTGACCCTGGCCGAGCTGCAGGCGTTGGCTGACGGCGAAAAGCGGGAGTGGCAGGCAGTCATTGCGGCGCGGCGCGCCAGATACAACCGCGAACTGGGGCGCAAGCTCATTCCTCGGCTGCTGCTCAGTGATGGGCACGTGTATTATGAGGGGATGGGAAAAGAAACGGCCGTTGCTCAGGACGGCGTCTTAACCGGCAGCCCCGTCTCACCCGGCGTTGTCGAAGGCATCGTCCATGTGGTCTTGAATCCCTACGAGAGCCAGTTAACACCCGGTGAAATCCTGGTTTGCCCTGGCACGGACCCCGCCTGGACGCCGCTGTTCCTGGCAGCCGGCGGTCTGGTGATGGAAGTGGGCGGTCTGATGACGCATGGCTCCGTGGTGGCGCGTGAATATGGCATTCCGGCTGTGGTGGGCGTGAATCAGGCCACCACCCGCTTACAAACTGGTCAGAAAATCAGGGTGGACGGCAGCAACGGGACCATTACGCTTCTGTAATGATATGGTAAGGAAAGAGGGAAACGGCCGTTCTTCTACTAATATTGGGGTTACAATTCAGGTGATAGTCACTTTGTAAGTGACTGCCACTTCAAGATTCAATTGAACAGGGAGAGAAACCATGAGCCAACAAAAAGGCATACAAATTTTACTAGACACCAGTTACGAAACGGCCCTCGAGCAAGTGGCCGAGGCTTTGAAAACGGAAGGGTTCGGCGTGCTAACGGAAATTGACGTCAAAGCCACTCTCAAGAAAAAATTAGACGTCGATTTCCGCCGCTACAAGATTTTGGGCGCCTGCAATCCGTCTCTGGCCTACAAAGCCTTATCCGCCGCGCCAGATGTGGGCTTGCTGCTGCCCTGCAACGTCACTGTATCGGAAGAAGAGAACGGCCAAATTTTGGTCAACATCATCAATCCGGAAATGATGATGAGCGTCATAGACAATCCCACGTTAACCGAAGTAGCCTGCGACGCCAAAGAGCGTTTGGAACGTGTAGCCCTGATCCTGGCAGGCTAGTACAACAATGTCCAACAAGGAAATAAAAAAGGGTGGTTCAGAACCACCCTTTTTTATTTCCATTTCATCATACTGCGGGCGAGGGCGCGAGGTTGTCGCCCATAGGTTCGTTCATTAATTTTTCAAACATTTCTCGATCCAGCGTTTCCACATCCATAAGATGTTCAGCCAGTTTGACCAGGAGGTCTCGATTCTGTTTGATGATCGCCAGCGACCGCTCGTAGTTTTTTTGCAGGATAGCGCGCACTTCCACATCAATACGCCGCGCAGCTTCTTCGCTGTAATTGCGGCTGGTAAGGCCCCAATCGCCGCCCAAAAACGGGTTACTGCGCTCGTCGCCATAGGTGGACAAACCCAACGATTCAGACATGCCATACTGCATCACCATAGCTCGCGCCATGCGCGTCGCCTGCTGCAAATCGTTGGAAGCGCCGGTGGTAATGCGGCCAAAGAAAACTTCTTCTGAAGCACGGCCGCCTAAAGCCATCGTAATTTGATCTTCTAAGAACTCGCGGCTGTGGACCATGCGGTCTTCCGGCAGCGGCATCACGTATCCCCCGGCGCGGCCACGCGGCACAATGGTGATCTTTTGCACAGGGTCCGTATGCAGCAATTTAAAGCTGACCATGGCATGACCGGCTTCATGATAGGCCACGGTTTCTTTGTCTTCCTGGCTGATCACACGGCTTTTACGCTCTGGTCCCATAACGACGCGATCAAAGGCATCCTGCAATTCAAGCAAGGCGATGGTGCGTTTATTCCGTCTGGCGGCAAATATAGCCGCTTCGTTAATCAGGTTTTCCAGGTCTGCGCCGGAAAAACCGGCCGTCAGACGAGCCACTTCGGCAAAAGAGACCTCAGAAGCGATGGGTTTACCACGGGCATGAACTTTAAGGATGGCTTCACGGCCGGTTACGTCGGGCAGATCCACAAACACTTTGCGGTCAAACCGGCCGGGACGCATCAAGGCGGGGTCTAAAATGTCCGGGCGGTTGGTGGCTGCCATGACGATGACGTTGGTTTCGTTATCGAAGCCGTCCATTTCCACCAGAATCTGGTTCAGGGTTTGCTCCCGTTCATCATTGCCGCCGCCCATACCGGCGCCGCGCTGCCGCCCCACAGCGTCTATTTCGTCCACAAAGACGATGGCGGGTGCTGCCTGTTTGGCTTTATCGAATAAATCACGTACCCGGCTGGCGCCCACACCAACAAACATTTCCACAAATTCGGAACCGGAAATATGGAAAAAGGGCGCCCCGGCTTCACCGGCTACCGCCCGCGCTAACAAGGTCTTGCCGGTTCCGGGCGGCCCTACCATGAGGACGCCTTTAGGAATGCGCGCCCCAACCTGGATGAATTTTTCTGGTTCGCGTAAAAAACGCACCACTTCTTCCAGTTCCATCTTGGCCTCATCTGCGCCGGCTACGTCATCAAAGGTAACGGTTGGACGATTGGCGCCGCTCAAATCTTTGGCGCGGCTGCGGCCAAAACCAAAAATGTTGTTGCCGCCGCCGCCACCGCCACCGGCGCCGCCCTGCATCTGGCGAAAAACACGGCTGAAAAGCCAGATGATGAGCAGCACAGGGATCAGGGCGAAGGCAAATGTGGTAATGGCGTTTATGGTAGATTGATCGTTAACCCGTAAATCGATGTTGTTTTGAGCAATGAGTTCATTGGTGACCCCAAAGTAACTGAGTGTTTCTTCCAAGCTGCTGGCCGCATCCATGGTTGAGGCCAGTTCAGTGCCGTTGTCCATGGTAATGCGGATGGTATCGCCCGTGACTTCAATGGTATCGACTTCGCCCACCTTGATCAGGGTCATGATTTCCGGCAGGCTGACTTTTTCTGGACCTTGAAAACGGCCGTTTAGCCACAATTGCAGGCCCAAAAGCACCGCAAATACACCCAGGATCCACACCCACACTGGAATGTTTGGACGACTATTGTTTGGTTGCTCATTCATGCGCTAGTTTTATTCTCCCCATCTAAATTTTCCCGCTCAATCATATTCAGGGAAATGGGACACTTCATTATACACGTAAACTTGAGAGTTACGTGGTCCAGAGGAGGGCCACGCCAGCAACTCTAATATTTTTCATATGCCGGGCGGGCGGCGTGTCAAAGTTCCGAGAACTTTGACGCTCATTAACAGGGCTAACTCATTGTCAGAACGGCCGTTTCCCCCTAAACTTGCTTTCAGGAATTTCCAGATTGGTCCAATCTTGGAGATTGGACCAATCTCACCAAGTTGAAAACGAATGAACCCCTGGAACATAACCATGACACAAAAATTTGCATATCTCACCATCGACGACGCGCCATCCCACCACATGCGCCAAAAAATTGATTTTCTGCTGGGCAAACAGATTCCGGCCATTTTCTTTTGCGAAGGTAAAAAGATGGAAGAACGGCCGGAACCAGTGATCTATGCCATCCAAAACGGCTTCATTATTGGCAATCACAGCTACCATCATCCAGCCTTCTCCAACCTTTCCCCGGAGGAAAGTCTGGCTGAAATCCAACAAACGGACGCCATTATTGAGTTAATCTACCAGCAAGCGGGGGCTGCCCGCCCGGCCAAATATTTTCGTTTTCCTTATGGCGATAAAGGCGGGCAGGTGGGCAACCATCCTATCGCCGATTACCATGCTGAAGGACTCCGGCGCAAAAACGCCATCCAACAGCAGCTCAGAGACCTGGGCTATCGGCAGCCAGATTTCCCAAACATCACCTACCGCTACTACCGTGAAGCCGGGCTGCTGACGGATGTAGACTGGTACTGGACGTTTGACACCTTTGATTGGTCGGTTTTTTCAGACACGCCAATGTATGGCATCACCAGTCTGGACGCAGTTTACGCCCGTATTGCGGAAGATAAACCTGAAGAGGGGCGCGGTCTCCATTACCCGTACTCCGAGGAGATCGTCCTGATTCACGATCATGAAAATTCAACGGATATTTTCTGGCCGATTGTGAACCGGTTGGTTGAGAGTGGGCTGCAATTTAAGCTGCCGGATGAGTTAGTTTAAGGGGGTAACGGCCGTTTCCTTGTTGGGGTAGCGGCGACCGGCGTGAGTCCGTTTGACAAGATAAAGCGCAATCGGCAAGACAGCAAACGATAACACCCCGCCGATCAGATAAGGCCAGGTGGGGTTCAGCATAAAAATCGTGCCGGCAACTGCCGTGCTAACAATGGTTGCCAGACTGACAGTCGATTGATATAACCCCAAAACTCCACCGCGCAGTTCATCGGCTACCGTTACAGTGGAGAGGGATTGCAGCGGCGGCATCATTAAGCCAACACCCATCGCAAAAAACAAAGCTGCTGCCGCGCCCACAAGCGGCGTGGCAAACAGGGCAAAACCAAACAAACCGATGGTGCGGATGATAAGGCCAATGATCACCAGCCACGCTTCGTCGAAGTGCTTGAGAGCGCGAGGCAGGACAGCCACCTGCGCCATCACCTGCCCAATGCCCACAATGGTCAACATCAAACCAATGCCCAGGCTCACCATCCGCTCACTGTAGCCGGCAAACAAGACCGCTTCACCAAAAAGGGCGAACGTGGCCTGCAACAAACCCATGGCAGACTGGCCGACAAACGCAATGAGCAGAATTAAAACCAAAGAGGAATTGCGGGCTATCTGCACCGGGCTGAGGCTTTCTTTTTTATAACTGCGGTTGGCCGCCCGCTGCTCTAAAGTCAAGGTCTCGTCCAGCGTAAACCAGGTGAGTACAACGACCAGCAGGGCGGCGGCCGCCGCGATATAGAAGGGCACACGCGGACCAAAAGCAGCAGACAAAATGCCGCCAAGCGCCGGACCAAAGATGAAACCCAAACCAAAAGCGGCAAAAACATAACCCAATGATTGGGTTCGTTTTTCACGGGGCGTCACATCGGTGATGTATGCCTGGGCCACAATGATATTGCCGCCAGTGATGCCATCCAGGACACGCGCCGCAAAAAGCACGGCCACACTTTGAGCTGTACCAAGCATGATGAAGGAAACGGCCGTTCCCACCTGACTGACAATCAACACCGGCACCCGCCCATATTTGTCCGACAAACGGCCGAGATAAGGCCCGGCAATGAACTGCGCGGCAAAAAACACCGTGCCTAACAGGGTGATCACGTTTGGCGACATGTCGAATTCGCTCTGGGCATACAGCGGCAAAATCGGCATGATCATGGCCGCGCCTACCATCTGGACAAACACGATCAGCAAAATCGTCAGCAAACGCCGATCAATGGTTTTTAGTTTTTTCATAAAAAGCGGACCTCGAAGCCAGTCAAGCAGCCGAGTAGTCGAATTTTCGAAGAGCCAGGTAATCAGGTGTCAGGACGGGTGTAACGGGCTATTCTAGCGCCCGGTGGAAAACGAACCATCTCTCTTTATCTTACTATCATGTCGCCAAAAACAAAACGGCCGTTTGCTTTTTTCTGCCTGACGCGGCGCCTGCAAACGGCCGTTGCTCCATGTATTTTTTAGACGATTACTTAACCTATATCTTCATCCTCATCGTCAAATTCATCAAGTTCCTCGTAGCTGTCCAAATCGTCATCAAAATCATCATCTACATATACGTACTCGTCTGAATCACCCTCGAAGTCTTCGTACTCGTCAACCACTTCGCTGAGAATCACCGGATTGACCTGTACCACTTCTAACTCGGCGTCGCATTCATCACAAAAGAAGAAGAAGCCCACAAAAGGCTTCTTGTCCAGGCGAATTTTCGTCTGGCATGAGGGACAATTTGCCGATAAATTTGGTTCCATGTCTATTTTTTATCTCCTGTTTAAGCATACGAATCATTGCCAACGATGCTTTTTGTCCGTTTGCCAGAATTATGCACAAATTCGCCATAGATGCACTAAGTTGATGCGTGAAGCGTGATGCGTGATTTTTTATGCCTCGCATATCATTCGCGCTCAACTTCACCTGTCCGGTAAACGGCGATCAACGGCCGTTCCTCTCCCTCTTGTATCACCAAATCCTCATACCAACCCGGCTCGCTCTGCCACTGCAAACTAAACGTCCAGCCCTGCCACTGCCACACCGCCACCGACTGCGCCAGTCCATCCGCCTGCTCAATAATCACCACCAACTCCTCAATGCCATCCCCATCCACATCCGCCAGCGCCAATTCCTGGATGGGATCAACGACTGGACGCCCGCCCCAGAGCAAAGCATATTCGCCGCCCCGATGCCCCACCATGTAGGGTTGGCTGCGCTCATAACCCGCGCCATCTTTGCGCCAGATAGCCAGCATCAGCTCAAAACGGCCGTCATCGTTGGGATCGCCCAACGCCGCATCCACTACCCGCCACTCAACCGGACTCTGCCAAACTGCTGTTCCCTCTTCATAAATCGTGATTTGCTCACCCTCTCGCCGAATCGTCTCCCCTTTACCATCACCCGTCAAATCAATCTGACCACTATAAAACGTGCCGCTTTCCGTTGAGCCTGGCGCATCCTCCAACACACAATCCGTCACATTGCAGGCAAACGCCAGGCGCGGCGGCGGCAACACAGAACATAGCCAGGATGCCAACTCGTCTAAAGCCAGCAGGCGCGGCTGCAAGCCAGCCTGTACCGGCAGCGCCTGCACCGCCCGCAGCCCATCCGCATCAAAATAAGCCAGCAGCGCCAACCCTTGTTGGGTAACGGCCGTTTCCTGATCAAACACAAAGTTCCCCAAACTATACGCCACCACCCCGCTGTCATCCACCGCAATAGGCTGCGCCGTATGCGGATGATGCCCCAACACCAGATCCGCGCCCGCCGCCCGCAGCGCTGCCGCCATTCTCTCCTGTGCGGGGTCAGGCAGGGTCTCATATTCAAAGCCCCAATGGATTGACACAATCACCGCATCGGCTGTGGTTTTGGCTTGCTGAATGGCGGGAACGGCCGTTTCCGCATCCCAATTTACCGGACAAGGTGCGGCGGCAGATGGTTGGCAGCGCCCCGGTCCTTCCGGATCAGGAATTGCATTAAATGCAAAAAACGCCAGACGCACCTTATTGACTACGCGAATAGCAGGTGAAACAACAGCGTTTGTTTGCAAACCGATGGGAACCAGACCGGCTCGCTCCAAATGAACGGCCGTTTCCGCCAGCCCCGCCGGGCCCATGTCCAGACTATGATTGTTCGCCAGCCCCAGCAGATCAAAACCGGCGGCTTGCAGTTCGGTAACGGCCGTTGGCGGCATAGTTAGCGTGATGCGTGATCCGTGATCCGTGATCGGTTGACTGTTCTCAGTTGATTGTTGATTGTTCGTGATCACGCCTTCCAGATTGCCCAGCGTCAGATCCGCCGCGCCCAACCAGGCCGCCTCCGCCAACGGTTCCGGCTCCGCCAAAACGCCGCGCCCCAGCAGCACATCCCCCACCGCCAGCAGGCTGACCACCGGTTCATCGGCAGCCAAAGCCTGCCCATCACGCAGGTATACCCAGGGATAAGCGGACAAATCAGGCGGCGAAACGGCTGTTTCCGCCCCTGCCGGCTTACAGGCTGCCAGCAAAATGAAGAGGAAAACGGCCGTTCTCAAAAAGCTGCGTAACATATTGAAAAAGATTGAAGATTGGAGATCAAAGATAAAAGAGGGTCGCGCTTCCCCACTCCTCAATCTTTGATCTTTAATCTCTACTCTTCCCACGCCGGCGGCTGATTGGCATACACCAGATTCGTCACCTGCCAGCCGTTTTCACCGCGCGTCAGGGTGTAGGTGGCATCCAGAGTGAAGGGGCCGCGATGACCGACAGCCACGTCGCTATAGTCGGGGTAGTCACCCGCCATGTCGTAGAGCGTATCGTCCCAGGTTTCGCGCACGGTGACAACGGCCGTTTCCGGCGACTGCAAATCAAACGAGCGATAGCTGGCGTTGAGCCACTGCCGCCCGATATACTGTCCCGCTGCCAGAAGCGCCTCAATTTCGGTCAGGAAGTAAGGGCGGGCCTCACTATAATCAGACATCGGCTCCCACAGCGCCCAGGGAATATCCCGCTGGAAGTTGTAGACCGCTTGCTGCACACCGGCAAATTCCGTTTCCGTGGTGAAGAAGGTATCGATCCACACCGGGCGTTCCGGCGCTGCGCCGCTGTCCAGCATCTCGCGCCACTTGTCATCGGTCAGGCGGTCGGCGGCAGGCCAGGGGAACTCGTAATAGGAAAAAACGCCGCCTTTCGCCACTTGCAGATAGACCGTGCCATCTTCAGCCACGGCGGGAACCACCACGTAAATTTCATCCACGCGGCCCACGCCTACCTCCAGCACAGTGGGGTCGGGCACACCGTCACGGATGTAATCGGGCGCTGTCGCCACGTCGGCAATGACGGCAGCCTGCGGTTCCTCGTCCATGTAGGGCTGAGCAAAGGGGTCATCCTCCGGCGTATCGGCCGAAGCCATCACCAGATGCTCCAACTCACCGCCGTAGTAGCGGATTAAGTAGGCTTCGTCCGCCGTCAACGGCTCGCCGCGCAGTTCTTTTTCGGCCATGATTTGGAAGGCGTCGGCTAACCGGATGAGACGCTCCAGGCTGTCAGCGTCTTTTTCCGTGAGCAGGCCGCGTTCCTGCATGCCGTCGCGGGTCATGGCAGCCAGCGCTGAGAGACGGGCGTAGAATGCCGGGACCGGTTCCACATAGCCCAGCGCCTCTTTGGGATCGGGCGGATTGAAGCCGCCGCCGCCCAGTTCAGCATACGCTTGCTTGGCGTAGAGGATGGTGTCGTGTTTCAGTTCGGCCCAACTGCCCAGACTGGTGGAAAGCTGTTTGTCCAACCAGGCATCGGACTGCATGAATTGGGGGTAGCCTTCTGTCGGCACTTCCATAAGGGGCTGCAAGGTGTAGAGCCAGCCGTTGTAAAGGGTTTCGGTCCATTCGTCGGGGGTGAGGCTGCCGGTCCAGTCACGCATTTTTTGCATCTGGCTGGGGTAGTTTTCATAAGATGTTTCACCCAATGTTTCCAGGATGGTGTAGGCGCGGTCGGACCCCATGGCGGCCATCACGTCCAGGCCGTTGGGCAGTTGGCGCGGCTCGTCGGTGGTGCCCACGTTGCGCCAGATGAGTTCGCGCATGATATAGGCGTCGGGCACGAAGCGCTGGCCCATGAAGCGGAAGCCTTTGGTGGCCTCTTCCACGTCGTCGGTTTCGCTGATGACGAGACCCAGAATGCGCGGTGGGGGCAGTTCCTTGGCCGCTTCGATGAAGGTATCGAGACGTTCTTCGTCGCTAATAGTGGGCAAGTCGGGGGATTGGCCGTAAACGGCCGTTATCACGTCAATATACTGAAACGCGGTTAAATCGTCGCTGCGGCCCACCAGAAAAGCCGTCGGATCGTAGAGATCCTGCCAGACGTCCAGGGCTGGGCGGCCGTCTACTTCAGCGTTTTGTAGCGCCTGCACCAGCAGCAGCGCCGAACGAGTCTCGGCGCGGCCCACCTCCGGGTCTCTGGTTGTCAGGCGGAAGGTCATGCGGCCGTACCACATCATGCTGCGGAAATAGGCTTCCAGGTCTTCGCTGAGGGTGTAATGGCCGCGCGGGATGTACTGCGTGTAATCTTCGCCAAATTCCAGGCCGGGGAAAATAGGGGACTGCTCAATGCCGTCGGCGTCGTTGATTTTTGCCAGCTCCGCGTCTACCAATTCCTGGGTGTAAGCGGGAATTTCTACCGATGGATCCAGCAGTTTGCTGGCAACGCCGACAAAGGCGACCGAGCGCAGGGCCGCGTCTTCCCACGCGGTTCCTTTGAGTTCCTGATATTGGGCGTCGGTTTCAAGCAGGATGGCGGCGTTGAGGTCGCGCAGCAGCGGGATGAAGAACTGGCTTTCGGCCGTGCGCAGCACTTTATCGAAGATGAGGTGGTAGCTGTGCAGCAGGGTGTCGCTGGTGACAAAAATGGGCACGTTGGCGTAGCGCGCCTGCTCGTAGAGGCTGAAGAACTCCTTCTCCACGCCAGGGCTGACGACAACGCCGCTTTCAGCCAGGCGGCTCAGTTGGTCGGCCGATAAGGGGAACGGCAGCAGCACGTTGTTCAGGTCTGGGGCGATGGGTTCGTGGAACATGGCGGGGGCGGCGTCAACGGCCGTTTCTTTAAAGTCGGCAAAGCGGGGCATGTCGCTCGCGGGAATGTCGCCAATAGGCAGCGGGGTAGCGGTGGGGGAAACAGCGGTTGGCTCTTCAACCGGCGGCGCTGTTTCGGTCGCTTCAGGGATGACGATGGTGGGCGTCATGACCGGGGGTGTGGGCGTGATGGGCTGCAAAGCGGTGGAAACGGCCGTGGGCGGGGGCGCTGTGGGCGTCGGTGGTTCCTCGGCGCAGGCGGCCAAAAAGAGTGATAGCGCCAGTAAACTAAACAAAGTAGTCAAAATCCATTTTCTAGACATTGGTTCCTTCCTTCACTCATTCAATTGTCATGATACAAAAAGTACGGGATGGCTCCCAACCCTGAATGGGCTGTGTACAAATACAATTATAGATCAGGGAGAGGGTATTTTGAAAGGAAGATGTGTGATACGTGATGCGTGATGTGGGTTCACGCATCACAAAACTATGAGGAGTGGAGAGGGGCGAGATGTTGGGAAACGGCCGTTTCCAATTCAGCCCCCTTCTCTTCCGTATAATTTCCGGAAAGCCGCCAGAGCACGTCCCCATCTTTGGCAAACAAATAGGCCCAGATGGTGTTCTCGTCGGGGATCTCCAGCGCCTGCCGGAAGGGGGTCTTGTCCAGATAAAGGGTGATGGTGCGGGCGCGGGTGGCGGGATTGGGAATGCCAGCTCGCATCCCCTCGTTGAGAAAGGTGCGGCCCAACCGGCCCATCTGATAAACGACCGGGAATTCGTAGTAATGAAAACCCGGCAAGGTTTTCTCCAGCCGTTCAGCCAGCGGAACCCACTCGTTGATCAAATCCTGGTGCCACTGCTGAAAGGCGATGAAAACCAGATTCACGTCACCGCTAAAATCACGCGGGAAAACCAGCTTTTGACGATTTAGATTAGAACCTCCAACGACGGGTAATTTCATTATTGCACTTTCTTTGTCCGTAACAATAGCGGGGATGAGGAGATTAGGGGTGTGATAAAATCCCCTCATCCCCGCTTTTCAGACTTTTGGACTCGCTGTGAGTAGACTCAGGCGGCTTGCGTTTGCGGCTCCAAGGATGCAGGTTTCGCATCACGGGTGCGCCAGTAGCCGATGAGCGCCAGGATAACAATAAGGGCGGCGGCGATGAGCGCCGTGTTGGCAATGACTGGCACAGCGGGGAATGCGGCGCGGATGCCCAACAAAGCCCAGACCAGCACACCGGCATAAGCCAGATTGCGCCGGTTGAACAGCAGCACACCCGCCACAACCACCGCCACCATCATCATAATGGCCGACCAAAGCTGCCCGGCAATGCCGAAGCCGTCCCACCCCCAGTACGCGGTAACGCTGGCGATATTGGCGATAGTGGCGACGGTAATCCAGCCCAAATAGAGGCTGAAGGGCGCCTGATAAAGCAGCTTGTCGGCTGTGGTGAGGGCGGCGTCGGGACGGCCGATGTTCAGGCGCAGGTAGATGGTGATGAGCGTGCCCAACAAGGCGACCATGAACAAAATCGACAGCAGGTAAACGCCGTAGTGCCAGGCAAAAAGCCAGGCGACGTTAAACAGCGTGCTGAGGGCGAATAACCAGCCGATTTTGGCCAGAAACGGCCGTTCCCGTTGTGCCGGCAGCGCCTGATAGATGCCAAAGCCTAACAAGGCCGCATAAATCAGCCCCCATATGGCGAAGGTGGAACCAACAGGGGTGAAATAAGACGGCAGCGCGTCGGAGATGGATTCTACGGAACGGCCGTTCAGCGGTAAGGCGCTGGAAAGGATATTCATGACAATCACCACCACAACGGCGATGATGTTGACTATTTGCAAAGTTTTTGGGTTGGTGTTTTTCGTATTCATGTGAAAATCATACCTAAAATCAGAAATTCTGTCAAGTATTTGCACAGTTTTTGCTTATAGCCCGTAGGCCGTAGGCCGTAGGCCGTAAGTCGTAAGCCGTAAGTCGTAAGCCGTAAGTCGTAAGCCGTAAGTCGTAAGCCGTAAGTCGTAAGCCGTATATGGTAAACCGAAGAGCACTGCCTACGGTTCACGGACTACGGTCCACGGTTCACGGTCCACGGTCCACGGTCCACGGACTACGGTCCACGGACTACGGCCCACGGTCCACGAATCGTCGTTGTTTTACAGAACGGCCGTTGGGTTTGCCCGCCCTATCCCGTTAAAATACATGCCATGAAAATCGCAGTGCTTTCCGACATTCACGGCAACCTGACAGCGTTTCAGACCGTTATCGACCACATCGAAACCTGGGGGCCAGACATCACCATCATCAACGGCGACATTGTCAATCGCGGACCTGATTCGCTGCGCTGTTGGGAATTGGCAGCCCACCAACAGGCCGCGCATGGCTGGCGTATCATTCGCGGCAACCACGAGGATTACATTCTCAGGCATGTGGGGGAGACGCCAAATCCGGAACATGTGGGCATCAAGGCCGACATCAACCAAAATTCACGCTGGACACACCGGCAGGTCAACGGGTACGTGGCTGATTTCGCAGCGCTGCCGGGGGGCACAAGCATCATTGCGCCGGATGGCAGTGAATTACGCACCCGCCATGCCTCCATGCACGGCAACCAGGACGCCTTCTTCCCAGACACAGAGGCGCATATTGTCAGCCAAAAGATTGCACCGGCGCCGGCCGTATTCGTTACCAGCCATATTCACGTAAGCTACATTCGGCCGATTCAGAGTACGCTGTTGGTCAACTGCGGTTCCGCCGGACAGCATGGCGGCCATGATCCACGGGCTACTTACGCGCAGGTAACCTGGCAAAACGGCCGTTGGCAGGCCGCCATCATCCGCCTAAACTACGACATGGCGGCGACCGAACGCGCTTTCTACGAATCCGGCTTCATGGACGAGACCGGACCGATTGCGCGGGTTGTTTTTTATGAATGGAAAACGGCCGTTGCCCTGCTCCCCATGTGGCGCGCCCACTACCTGGAACTCGTCCTCTCACAAGAAATCGGTCTGGAAGCCAGCGTCACCCAATTCCTGGCCCAACACGGCATCCGGTAACAATTGACAATTGTCAATTGCCAATTGCTCAGCCTCCTACAAATTTTGTTTTGTAACCTAACTTTTGCAGCTCCTCCGCAATTTTCTCGCGGTGATCACCTTGAATCTCAATGTTACCCTCTTTGATGGCGCCGCCCGTGCCGCATTTCTGCTTGAGTTGTTTACCCAATTCCTTCAAATCGTCGGGAGTTAACTGCAATTCCATGATTACCGTCACTTGTTTACCGCCGCGCCCTTTCTTCTCGCGGCGGATACAGGCGGTTTGCTCCTGGGGCGGCGCGCTCTTCGGTTTAGGGCAGCGGCAGGGGTAACTGCCGCAGCGCTGGCAGCGTTTGGCAAAGGCGGAATCGGTGGAATAGACGACATTTCGTTTTTTCTGCATGGTTTATGTCCCAAATCTTCCCTGAATATAACGAGAAGCACGACTGATGGTTAAGGGCTGGCTGGTATTGCCGGTGCGGATGTAAAACTTTTCTTCACCTTTGTCCGTAAAAAACACCGGCTCCGGACTGGGCGTCACACTGATCAGGCAAACTTCCTTATCCTCCAGGCGGGGGAACTCAACCTGGATGTAACGGCGATATTCCGGGCCGATCATTTTGTTGAAGGCCATGTTAAAGACATTCTCAAAGCCGTCACTGTTCTTTTTGCCCATCGTTTCATAGTCAGGTCCCAGCCCTAAAACAGCGCCGTCATCATCGACGCCAATCAACAGCGCGCCGCCGGCTGTATTCATAAACGCCGCCAAATTTTTGATGACCGGCTCATACAAATCCTTATTGCGCTTTTGCTGCCGATAGTCCCATTGCAGGCTGGCTTTAAACTCCACATTCTGGTTTTCGCCGGCCGCAATTAACTCGTGGGCAGATCGCTCCATCGGCACGGCCTGGGCGGTCAGTTCCGGCACAATCATGTCTTCAAGCCAGCGCCGGTAGCGTTCCGGATTGGGAATATATTGCATGACGACCGGCTCTCTCTGATCAGAGGTGTGAAGGATGAGGTCGCCATAATCCAGGCGGCGCCCCAAAGCGCCCTGATGAACGGCAATGTAGGTGATGGCGTAGGTACGCGCCAGTTCTTTTGGCTCAAACAGGCTGCCCCGATTCCAGACGATTTTCTCAATGGAAACCGCATACGAAGGGGCATACCACCAAAAGAACACAACGCCGATCAAGAATACCTGAACGGCCGTTATCACCACAAGCCACAACACCGGAAACGACAGCGTGCGCGCCAATCCGGACTGGCTGTAGACGACCTCCACATCCAACAGCAGGGCGATTACAGCCGGCAGCAGCGCAAACAAGAACTCTAACAAGGCCAACCGCTTTAAAAATAAGAACGGACTGTACCGGATCTCGAAATTGCTCTTCATCATAGCCCGCATCTTACCAAGCACCTCCGCTGCGGGCAATAGGGATGGAATTTTTGTCCTGTGCGTTGTCGTGCTGCATGGGGTAAAATGGAGGCGGCTGCTGGACGGGAACCGGAAAGCGGCATTGTGGCTCACAAGGAAAAGCATGGAAAACAGTATCGCAATCGTAATCGAAGATGAAAAAGACCTGGCATTAATTTTTGCGCAGGCTTTGGCTGACGCTGGTCTTCGACCGGAAATTTTTTACGATGGCGGACCGGCCCTTTCACGTCTGATTGAAGTTGTGCCGGCGCTTGTGGTTTTGGATTTAAATCTGCCCAACATTGCCGGCTCAGATGTGATGGATCTGCTGAAAAGCGATGTGCGTTTGGCGGATGTGAAAATTATTATTGCCACAGGCAGCCCGATACAAGCTCGTAGTTATCAGGAAACTGCGGATATCATCCTGGTGAAGCCGATCAGCTATACACAGTTAAAAAATCTGGCCAGCCGCCTCCTGTCAAACTAGCAAAATCTTACAACCCCAACCCCCAGGTATATTCTAAACTACCAAAGCAGTGACCCATGGTATCTGTGGTGATGGCACGGCCGTTTACCATCCCGCTCAACTGCGCTGCTTGAAACATGTACTCGTTATAATTCCAATGGGCGCGCACATAATTGCCCAGAATTGGCCGATCAATGTAGAGATTTGTATGCCCGTAGGGCGCCGCTAAAAAGGAGACGTGGTCTCCTTTTTTGTTGCGCACAGAGACCTCAAATTGTGGGAAACGGCCGTTTCCCACCACCGGCGTCACCCTGGCCTGATTAAAAAGAACCTGCTCGGATGCGCCAGGCCAGTCCCAAAAGGCTGCGCCCGCGATAGGCAGCGCCGCCTGTTCCCGGCGTGGATCGGCAAAAAAACGGTAGCCGCGCCGGAACAGGTTTAGCCCCACGTAGGGCACGTAGGCCGAAAACAGGGAACCGTCGGGGAAAACCGCCCAGATCCATTTCCAGGGAAACGTAGGCACATTCAAGCATACGCGCTGGAAATAACCAATGCCTGCCAACTGTTCCCGGCCGGTCGGCAGCTCAAATTCCCCTTTAAAATTCAGACGCCGCCAGGCGATAAAGTGCGTGCCACCCAGCGGCGTGTCGATGTTGAGGGATTCATGCGGCGAGGAATGCAGGCAGTCCAGGTCGCCCCACGTTTCAAAGTGCGCCGCGCCCTTTTCACCCCGCACCTGCGCTTCCAGCCGCAGCGGATGACGGGCAGACTGCCTGATTTGCAGACCGCGCCGCTCGCCGTCCGGCTTTTCAGCCCAGCATTGGACGGCAGCATCGGGTTGAGAAAGGGTGGTAACGGCCGTTTCCTTCACAAAATCATGGTGCACCTGCTCTCCGTCACAATACCAGCCGTTCGCCATTGCCCAAAAGCGATCCACGCCGTTTTTAAGGGGACGATTCAGGTCCAGGCCGGGCAGCCAGGAACCGTTGATGCGAATCTGTTCCCCCACCCGTGTGGCAATGGAAAACATAAGCTGGCGCGGTCCGTAACCGGCCTCGCTCTTGGGAAACAAAACGAAGAACCACCAGGAAGACGAGGTGCGGCGCTGCATGTGCGGCATCTGCGACCAGATGAGATCAAACACGCGTTGATGTTCGGCGGTTGTTTTGTAAAGCGGCTCCTCAGACATAGTTTTCCTCACTTGCATCAGTTTCGGGAACTATACCGCACTTCGCATCCGTTTCGTAAAATCCCAGGTGCTCAGGTTGACCGGGGTAAGTCGCAGAGCCACCTCCGGCGCTTGGCGGGACAGGAGTTTTTGCGCGAATGCGTTGTCCAGACCGCCCAGATAACGCTCAAGCAGCCGGGTAAGGATTTCCACACCGCGATCTGGCAGGATAACGGCCGTTGCCTGCCCCCGCACACCGCGATAAGGCGGCAGATCCCCCGCTGCCTCAAACGCACACCGTCCATCACGCTGTAAATAGCCCACTACCCTGGCGCTGGCCTGCGTGGCGCAGTAAAGATGACCATCCTCAAACAAATACCACAGTGAAAGCACCAGCGGCCAGCCCGAAGCAGTCGCGCACGCTAAACGCAGGGGAATGCGCGTCTCGGTCAGATATTGTTCAATTTCAGCAGTAATCATATCAACCTCCATGCCCGTGAACCGTGGTCCGTGAACCGTTTTCCGTGGTCCGTAGTCCGTGAACCGTAGTCCGTAGTCCGTGAACCGTAGTCCGTGAACCGTAGTCCGTGAACCGTAGTCCGAGGTCCACCAGAGAACCGATTACCGATCACGGATCACCGATCACGGATAGAAGCAAGATGATACCCCATCACAAAAAACGCCGCAGGCCATGGCTGAAGCGGACGAATCCACCTGAGCCATGCTCTGCGGCTGGGAAGAGGTTCAGGGCGCACATTGGACCAATCTTGAAGATTGGTCCAATTTAGAGAACGAACTCAAGTTGCCACGGCGCGGTATGTAAACGGCTCCAGGTAAGCGTCGAATCCCCCTTCAACACCCTTCACAATCACGCTGATGGCGTCGTGAGAGTGCAGTGATTCCTTATGCGAAGCAAATACCCGGAAATCGACGATACGCTCTTCATTGTCCAACCCTTCGTAGAGCAGACGGACGGCGTCTTCCACAAATTTTAGATTGGCGGCGTTTAACTCGGCAAACGCCTGCTCATCTTCCCGCTTGACCATGACCTGTGTTTCGGTTTGCAGCGTCTGGCGGGCAATGTCGATCACATCTTCGATCAACAGATCGCCCTCATGTTCCACCGATATTTTGGCGACGGAGCGCTGGCTGTGGGGCACAGCCGCCACCCCGCGATACAGGTTGGCGTGCACACTCAGTTCATAACTACATGGGCATGCTGACGAATACACGAAATCAACGTGAATGGTTTGACGCACGCCCTGATCCGGAGTGACATTCGTTTCCAGCACGACCGGGTAATATTGGTAACCGGTGAGACCGCTGCGCAGACTGTCTTGTTTAAGCGGGTAGTCAAAGGCGATGGCGATACGCGCCGAGGAACTGTCCAGATTTTCCAGGTAGCTTTGTACCACGTTTTGCAGCGTCACCGGATTCAATTCGCTTTCATCGTATTCGTAGAAGGTGCGCATGATACGGCTCATGTTGATGCCCTTTTTATAGGCGTCGAGCGACACGGTACCGGTGACGGAGCAGTGGACCTGGAGCAGATCGCCGTCCCGCGTCATGATTTTCATGGGTATTTTAAAGTTGTGAATGCCGACGTGCTGAATGGCGACGTTAGCGCCTTTGTTCTCATCCGTATTCTGCATATCGGGCAGGGATGCTTTGTAGAGGGACGTCACCATAAATTCACCGTCGTAGCGCTGCTGCAAATCTTTGACGCGACGGGTTTCGGCGACTGTTTCCGGTGATTGTTTTTTAGGGGTGGTAATTACTTTAGGGTAACGGCCGTTTCCATTTGAAACCGGTGTAAAACTATCAATTGACTTGTACATGGTTTTGTCTCCTATCAGGTTCACTCAGGTCAAGAACCTGTTTGTAATAAGAAGTGAAAAATTAATATCTTGGAACCTGTACACTCATTTAGATGAGTGCATCACGTAAAAACTTACAATGTTAAATGATTTCAAGCCAGGCAACGATGTGGAGGCAAGCGGAACAGATCGCATGAAAACTCACTTTTCATCGTACATCCATCATCATTTTTTAGGGCAGATTATGAGGATCTCTTAATGCCGGCTTTGCCACCACAAGGCAGGGAGCATGCGAATTTTACCCCAACCACTCACGTGCGCGCGGTAGTTGAACACGTTGTAGTCGTTGGCTTCGATGCTGTCCAGGATGCCGCGATACAAACCGGCGGCGGCGGCAATGGCAAAACGGCCGTCTTTGTGCAGCATCATGATGCCCGGCCACGATTCCAGGTAGAGGTGGCGCGTGCGTTGAATCTGGAAGCGCATAAATTCACGCCATTTTTCAGTGACTGTCCCGGCCGCGATGTCCTCTTCGGTCAGGCCAAAGGCTTCCAGCTCTTCCTGCGGCAGATAAAGGCGGCCGCGCCGCCAATCTTCACCCACGTCGCGCAAAATATTGGTCATTTGCAGTGCCAGACCCAGTTTGATGGCATAGGGAATGGCCTCCGGATTGGAAAAACCGATGATGTGCATACTCATCAATCCTACAGTAGACGCCACGCCATAACTGTAAGTAGCCAGATCAGCAAAGGTTTCGTAACGGTCCTGCTCCATATCACGCGAAACGCCATCCATCAATTGTTCAGCGTAACGCGCCGGAATCTGGAAGCGCTGCCGGGCATCGGCCCAGGCGACAGCCGGTAAATCATCCGAGGGCGGTGTAGTGGAAAATGCGTGGCGGCGCCATTGTTCAAGGTTGGCCTGTACATTGCCTTCGGGATTATCAACAATATCATCCGTAATACGGCAAAAGGCGTACAAGGCGCGCACTGCATGACGTTTTTCTTCAGGAAGCAGACTAGAGGCTATATAAAAGGAGCGGCTGTGATCGGCAGTAATGGTTTCACAGCTGGCATAGGCTTCCTTAAGCAGATGATCATCGGCAATAGGGGTGGATGAAACGGCCGTTCCCATGTGCCACGCCTCTCCCGCCAATGAAAGCAATTGATTCTCCCAGGTTCGTGGTTGTGCCACCATGTCTCATTCTCCTCTCGCTATTTTGAATGTTTTTTTGATATATCCGCACTTTATTCCTGGTAAAAACAAAATTCAAGTGCGCTAACCTGCATCAACTACAGCAGTCTAACAAATTGAAACGGTTTTGTCAACCTATTTCTGTGCAATATATTGACAGTTTTAATCTTTCATGGTATCTTCTATATCAATGGCATTGTTCGCCAATCTTTTTATAGGCAACTAACCGCTCAAAATAACCCGTGATTGGAGATTGGCAGCGATATGGCGACCAATCTCCAGTCTCTACTCACCAAACTGACCTGGAAGAAAATATGAGCGAACAACCATAGTGAGCATTTATAAAAAATTATGAAATATACATTCAAGAGGCAATGACTATGACACTAAGCATGGCGCCAACCTACAATCTAAAAGTCGTAGTCCAGGAAACAAGCATCAAGCCTGATACCCTGAGGGCCTGGGAGCGACGATATGGATTACCAGAACCAAAGCGAACAGAAGGACTGCACCGGCTCTACTCTGACTATGATATCGCCATCATTAAATGGTTGATTAGGCGTCAAGAAGAAGGCTTGAGCATTAGCAGGGCCGTGAAATTATGGCGCAGTCTGGAAAAATCTGGACAAAATCCATTGAATGACGTGACCGCCACTTCTCCGACACCTCAATCAACGCAAATTCATAGTACCACAGCACCGATCACTGTCAATGAGTTGCCTGATTCTACTATGATCTCTCTAAGGGAAGCATGGGTAAATGCCTGTTTGCAGTATAATGAAGCAGGAGCAGAGGCTGTACTCACCCAGGCATTTGCCCTTTACCCGGTCGAAATGGTGCTATTAGAATTGCTGCAAAAAGCTCTGGCCCACATTGGCATGCTTTGGTACCAAAACGAAGCCACCGTGCAGCAAGAACACTTTGCTTCAGCCCTGGCGATGCGCCGGCTGCACACGCTGGTAACAGCAGCCCCGCTCCCTAACAGACCCGGCAGAATTATTGTGGCCTGCCCGGCCGATGAGCATCACATTTTTGCTCCGCTGTTCCTCACCCTTATGCTGCGCTATCGGGGCTGGGAGACGATTTATCTGGGGGCCGATGTGCCACGGGAATATCTGGAAAATACCATTGCCACAGCCAGACCGGACCTGATCATCATGACAGCACAGCAACTGCACACGGCCGCTTCCCTTTACGAAATCGCGGAGTTTTTGCAGGCAGAAGGGGTGATTCTAGCTTATGGCGGGCGCATTTTTAACCAATCCCCTGGGCTGCGCGCTTGTATACCTGGGCATTTTCTGGGCGAACAAATAAATACGGCCGTTTCCGCAGTCTATGAACTGTTGACAAAACGGCCGTCTACACCCGCCGTCCCACCCGTTTCCGAAGAATACCATCACGCCCTGCGCCATTTTCGTCAGCGCCAGGCCAACATTGAGGCGGAAATATGGCAAAAGCTGCAACACGCCAACATTCCCTATGAAGAACTGACAAACGCCAACCTTCACCTGGCCAAAGACATCACCGCCGCTCTGGCCTTAGGTCACGTCTCGTTGTTGAGTGAAGAAATCTCCTGGACAGAAAAATTACTGCTAAACTATAATATGCCTGCCGACCATCTCGCCTACTACCTCACCGCTTACAATCAGGCAGCCCATCATATTTTGGGTGAAGGCGGTGGTCCTATTTTGCAGTGGCTGGATCACATCGCGCACGAAAGAGGAGCCTAAAAGTTGAAGATGAAAGTTGAAAGATGTATGATGCTGACGAGTGACGGCAAACAGGTTTTCAGGTAATCTTCAATTTTTGCAACTATACACTAGATTCCCTGAGCCTGTCGAAGGGAACCGGGCTTCGACAAGACTTCGGCGTGAGCGCTGTCGAACGCTCAGCCCTCGACAGCGCTGTATCGTTACATCTTGTTATCCTGGTTCCACATACCCATGAACACAAGCATTTGGTGGATTCGGCGTGACCTGCGCCTTACAGACAATAACGCTTTGGAGGCCGCCCGGCAGGCTGCTGGTCAGGTCATTCCGGTATTTATCCTGGACCCGGCGCTGCTCAAGGCGCCGCAAACCGGTGAAAAAAGACTCGCCTTCCTGTTAGCCGGGCTGCGCCAACTGGACGCCGACCTGCGCCAGCGAGGCAGCTATCTGGTGGTGCGTCAGGGATCGCCACAGATGGCATTGACGGCGCTCATGGCGGAAACCGGCGCGGAAACCCTCTTCGCCGAGGCAGACTATACCCCTTTCGCCCTGCGCCGCGACGAAGCTATTGCCGCTGAACTGCCGCTCACCCTGCTGCCCGGTTTCACACTCCACCATCCCGATTCGATTTACAAACAAGATGGACGCCCCTACACCGTTTTCACGCCTTTCAGCAAGCAGTGGCAGCAACGGCCGTTTCCCAAACCGGCCGACGTCATCCCAGCCCCGGATCACATCCGCACTCCCGCCAACATAGCCACCCACCCCCTGCCCGATTCGCCTACCCTGGGAACGGCCGTTCCCTTTCTCCCCGGTGAAGCCGAAGCCCAGCGCCGCCTGCGCCGTTTTGTGGAAGGCGACGACGCCCCCATCTACCGCTATGCCGCTGGTCGCGACATGGTAGACACTGATGGCACGTCGCAGCTTTCGCCTTACCTGCGTTTTGGCATGATGTCGGCGCGGCAGGCTGTGGTGTCCGCCCGCGCCGCCTGGCGCGCTGCCGCCGACGCCGCAGCCCGGCAAGGGGCGCAGGTCTGGCTCAACGAACTCATCTGGCGCGAGTTTTACATCCATATCCTCTTCCACTTTCCGCATGTGCTAAGCGGCGCTTTCCGCCCGGAATACGATGCCCTTCCCTGGCGCAACGATCAGAAAGATTTCGAGGCATGGCAAAACGGCCGTTCCGGCTTCCCCATCGTCGACGCCGCCATGCGCCAGTTGCAAGAAACGGGCTGGATGCACAACCGCGCCCGCATGATCGTCGCTTCCTTCCTGGTGAAAGACCTGCTCATCGACTGGCGCTGGGGCGAACGCCACTTCATGCAGCATCTGGTAGACGGCGATCCAGCCGCCAACAACGGCGGCTGGCAGTGGACAGCCGGGACCGGCACCGACGCCGCTCCCTACTTTCGCATTTTCAACCCAACCAGCCAGAGCCAGAAATTCGACCCCAACGGTCGTTATATCCGCCGCTGGCTGCCAGAATTAAGCAACGTGCCTGACGCCTACATTCACGAACCGGCCGCCATGCCTGCCCTGGAAAGCCAGCGCATCGGCTTCCAACTGGGGCGCGACTATCCCGCCCCCATCATCAACCGCAAGTTAACCCGGCCGCTGACTTTGGCGGCATATCAACAAGCAAAAAGCGTGATGCGTGAGGCATGAAAACACTCACGGTTCACGCCTCACGCATCACAATTTTCAAATAAAAAGGAAGAGCCATGTCTAAAAAAATCATCATCATCGGCAGTGGATTTGGCGGTCTGGGCGCAGCAGCCCGGCTGGCCGCCCACGGCTACGACGTCGAAATCTTTGAAAAACGCGACAAATTAGGGGGTCGCGGCTACGTGTATGAAATGGACGGTTTCAAATTCGACGGCGGTCCCACAGTCATCACCGCCCCATTTATGTTTGACGACATCTTTGAACTGGCGGGGCGCAAACGCGAAGATTACATCCAATTCGTGCAGCTCGATCCCTTCTACCGCATTTTCAACCACGAAGGGCGCCGATTTGACTACAACGACAATCCCGACTTCATCAAAAGTGAAATCGACAAATGGAACCCGGCCGACAAAGAGGGCTACGACCGGTTCATGGCTACCACCCACGCCATTTTTCAAAAAGGTTTTGTGGAACTGGTGGACAAACCATTCCTGAGCATCGGCGACATGCTCAAAGTAGCCCCCGACCTGATCAAATTGCAGTCTTACAAGTCGGTCTACAGCTACGTCTCTCAATTCGTTGAAAACGACTTTCTGCGCCAGGTTTTCTCTTTCCACCCGCTGCTCATTGGCGGCAACCCGTTTGATTCGTCGTCGATTTACGCCATGATCCATTACCTGGAACGGGAATGGGGCATTCATTTTGCCATGGGCGGCACCGGCGCGATTGTGGACGGCCTGGCGAAGTTGATTGAAGAACTGGGCGGCCGTTTTCATGTGAATGCGGAAGTGGCGGAAATTTTGGTAAACGGCCGTTCCGCCACAGGTATTCGTCTGGCAGATGGCACAGTCCACACCGCCGATCATATCATCTCCAACGCCGACGTGGCCTGGACCTACCTCAACATGATCCCGGCCAAAGCGCGCGGTCTGCGCAACTCAGACACCCGCTACAAAAAGTTCACCAAATACTCCATGTCGCTCGTCGTCATCTACTTTGGCACCAAAAAACGCTACACCGACACCCAACTGGCCCACCACAACATCATCCTCGGGCCGCGCTACAAAGAACTGCTCAGCGACATCTTCAACAAGAAAATCCTGGCTGAAGATTTCTCGCTCTACCTGCACATGCCCACCCTCACCGACCCCTCCCTGGCCCCGGAAGGCCACGAAGCCTTTTACGTACTCTCGCCGGTCCCCCACCTGGGCGCGGACGTGGATTGGACCACCGCCGCCAAACCCTACCGCGACGTCATCATGCAGTTCCTGGAAGACAACTACCTGCCGGATTTGCAGGCCAATATCGTCGCCGAACACATGATTGATCCCCTCCACTTCCGCGACGAGCTGAACAGCCATATGGGGGCCGCTTTTTCCGTGCAGCCCATTCTCACTCAATCAGCCTGGTTCCGGCCGCACAACCGTTCGGAAGACTTTGACAATCTTTATTTCGTGGGGGCGGGCACGCATCCCGGCGCGGGTTTGCCTGGCGTGCTATCTTCCTCTAAGATCGCGGAAGATTTAATCGTCAACAGTGACCCTCTGCCCGTAAGCGCCCCTTCACAAGAGAAGGGCAAACTGGCAGTGGAACACTGAGAAATAGCAAACAGTGAACAGTTTACAGTGAACAGTGAACAGTGAACACTGGGGACTGTAAACTGTACACTGTAAACTGTACACTGAAAAAGAGGGCGCCAATGTCAGAAACCGAACAACCATCCTGCCCGCTGCCGATTGCCGAAAGCGAACAAGGCTTAACCATCCTCAAGGGACTGCTCAAAGACCGTTCCTTGTTGACGGCTTTGTCGCTGATGCGCCAGCATGTGGGGCCAATATTCCAGATCACCCTGCCCAGATTCAAACCGGCGGTCGCCGTCGGTCCGGAAAGCAACCGGGAAGTGCTCGTGACGAAACGGCGCGAGTTTAGCTGGCGCAACGAAAGCGACCCGGTCGTCAAGCTGCTGCGTCACGGGGTGCTTGTCGTCGATGGCGAGGAGCACGACCGGCTGCGGGCCATCATGGACCCGCCGCTGCACCGGCGCAACGTCATCCCCCACATCCCGGCTTTCTGGCGCACTGCCAACACCCTCACCGACGCCTGGACTGATGGCGGTACGGTTGACATGCTGGTGGAGATGCGCAAAGCGGCGCTGCTTATCCTGATGGGGACCATGTTCCAGGTGGATTTTGCGCCAGACATGGAGCGCCTGTGGAAGCCAATCCTGAAGGCCATCGCCTACATTTCGCCAGGCTTCTGGATTATGGCGCCGAATATGCCTCGTCCTGGCTACAAAAAAGCCATCAAGGAACTGGACGCCTACTTGTACCAGATCATCCACCAGCGGCGGGCGGATCTGGAAAACGGCGCAGTCCCCGTGGAAGGCGATTTGCTCGCCAAACTCATCAACGAAGGGCTGGACGACGACCTCATCCGCGACCAACTGCTGACGATGCTCATCGCCGGGCACGATACGTCTACGGCGCTGCTGGCCTGGGTGTGGTATCTGCTGGGCAGCAACCCGGAAGCGATGGCGCAGGCGAAGGCAGAGGTCGATTCCGTTATCGGTCAACCGTTAACCGTAAACCGTGAGCCGTCCAGCGAAAACGGATTACGGAACACGGATGACGGAACACGGATGACGGATCACGCCCCGACGATTGAGCAGATTAACCAGCTTACGTATTTGGATATGGTTATTAAGGAAGCGCTGCGTCTGTACCCGCCGATTCACGTGGGCAACCGGCGGGCGCTTGAGGATATGACGCTGCTGGATTACGACGTGCCGCAGGATACGCGGGTGATGTATTCGATTTACCTGTCGCACCGGGATGAGCGCTATTGGGATGAGCCGGAGAAGTTTTGCCCCCACCGCTTTGACAAGAGCGAGAGTGAGCAGGGAGAACGGCCGTCTTTGACTTACATTCCTTTTGGCGGCGGACCACGCAACTGTATCGGCGCGGCTTTTGCCCAGGTGGAGAGCAAGGTGGTGCTGGCGCGGATATTGCAGCGTTTTGATCTGACGCTGCTCAACGGCGACAAAATCAAACCCTACATGGGCGCTACGCTGGAGCCAAAACCGGGCGTGCTGATGCGGGTGAAAGCGCGAGGGAATGGTTCATGAGCCATTTTGACCGCTGGAAAAAGACGATTGTCTTGTCGCTGCTGGCGCCGCCCCTGGGGTATTACGCGGAGCGCATGTACCAATCGCTGCCCGCGCTAACTCAAAACAATGCTGCGTGCGCACGCCCACGTGCGCACGTGGGCGTGCGCACCCAGCCGACACAGCGCTGCCCTCGCTCTCCATCATTGTGCCGGCCCGCAACGAAGCGGACAATTTGCG
>JAWOGU010000745.1:0-22803 GCA_046496595.1 Chloroflexota bacterium | reverse complement strand
AGCGGCAGCACCATCCTCGACATCATCCTCGGCAACAGCGCTCGGATCGAGAGCGTCGGCCAGCTGATGACTGGGCTTCTGGACGAGCAGGACGGCCATGTCTGCGCCTGCGGCGAAACCATGCAGGACTGCGGCTACTGGCAGAAGGTGCGCGAGGCCTTTGCCCGGCATGTGCGCGAAGGTTCGGTCGGGGACTGGCGCGAAGCCGCCTTGGCTAGGCGATAGCTACCGCTCCTGCCTGGGAGAGGGCCAGCAAGCGGAACCGCTCCAGACCCAGATGATCAACCAAAGCTTCTAGGTCGTTTACCCAGGCGGTGAAGGAAATATCACTTACGTTCCAATCGGAGAGACCACAGGCGCGTTCATCATAGCGGATGAGCGTGTAGCGGCTGGCCAGTGCTTCCAGCCAATGCTGCCAGATCGGGCTTTGCCAATCAAATTCCAGATGCCGGAGAAAAGTGGCCGTCCAAACCAGCGGTGGGCCTTCGCCAACGATGGCATAGGCGATGCGTGTATTGTCGTGGCTCAAGAAATACCTGATTTCCTGGTCCACTTTTATTGAGAGTGGCCCGGCGGCTCCCATCTCTCCCCCACCCTTGCGTATCTGTTCATAAAGCTGTGTTGTCTCAGGCTCAGGTTCGATGCCCAGCTCCTCGGCCAACAGACGTTCACACGTTTGGTATTGGCGATGGGCTTCAGCGCGTTGCCCGTTACGGCCGTATAGGGCGATGAGCTGCCGCTGGGCGGGTTCGTGCAGCGGGTCCAGCCCTACTCGGCGTTGAGCATAAACAGTGGCCTGATTCAGATCGTTCAGGGCTTCATAAACATGGACTAATCTGTCGAGCGCCCAACCCAAATCACGGCGCAAGGCTTCGGTTTGCAGAAATTGCCACTCGTCAAAAGCGGGGCAGTCGGGCAGAGTAAAACCGGCCAGAAAATCAGCTTGATAACAATCGACGGCGGCCGCCAATTTTTGGCGGCAGTCATTGTCCATCTCCCCCACGGCGCTTTCTCGGCAAGCCTCCAACTGCTGGCGAAAGTGAACCACATCAACCCACAGCGGCGCTTTGTCATGCAGGGCTATCTGCTGCCGGTCGGCCAGAATGCACTTTGCGCCCAGCACCGTACGCAAAGTAGACAGGATGCGGCTGAGGTCGGCGCGGCCCTGCTGTTGATCATGATCAGGCCAGAGCAGCGCGGCTAAGGTTTCACGGCTGTGAGCCTGTTGGGTGACAGCCAGATAGGTGAGCAAGGCTCTGGCTTTGCGCCGTGTGAGGGGTTGGTAACGGCCGTTACGTTCCAGCATTGGTGCGCCAAATAGTGTGAACCGCCACATAAGTTTGCTCTATTCCTGCCAGGCCAAACCCATTTTGGCCCATACAGCAGCCGATTGTGCGAGGGTTTGTGCGAGTTTTAAGCGAGAGTTGTTTTCTACAATGGGGACCAGTGATGAAAGATGAGGTGACATTGATCCTGAAAGGCGGAGTGAGCTAACGCTGTTTTCTCCGCCAGATCGTTTGAAAAAATTATATAGACGGTTTATGGCTCTGGCAAACCTGGCACTGTGTGGTATGTGATCAGGAGAGGAGGGCATCATGCTCAAAGGCAGCACCTTCACGCTCCGCCCCGTGCGCGACACCGACCTTGTTCAACTTTACGCTTTTCACCTGGACATTGACAATCACGGTGACTTCTTCCCTCGCGGCATTCTGGCTCAACCCATTTTCCGCCAACGATTCCAGGAGAGCGGCTTTTGGAACAAAGAGGATGGCATGTTGGTCATCGTCTCGGCGAGCGATGAAATAGTCGGTCACATCGAATTTTTTAAGACCGTCAATTATCTGGACGAGTATGAACTCTCCTACCAGGTATACGACGCCGAAAAGCGCGGCAAAGGCGCGGCCAGCGAAGCCGTCGGGCTGCTGGTCTGTTATCTGTTCGAGAACCAACGAGTTAACCGCATCAGGTTAGTCATTCATCCCGACAACGCGGCTTCACGTCGGCTGGCCGAAAAGTGCGGCTTCCAGCATGAAGGCACAGCCCGTGGGGCGTGGTATCACGAAGGGTTACATCAGGATGTGGAGATTTACGCTGTTCTGCATGAGGATGTGATCGCGCAGAAACGGCCGTAACGGGCATTTTTTAGAAGCGGCACGGTGAGAAACCGGCCACAACAATTACAGATTCTTTTGGAGGTAAACGATGAACATGGATGTTTTAGAAATGACAGGCAATGTGGATTTGTTAGATGAAGAAGCGGTAACTGCGTTCACAGGCAGTTTACGGGGCGAATTGATCCAGCCCGGTAACGGCCGTTACGATGAGGCTCGGCAGCTTTACAACGGCATGATTGATAAACGACCCGGACTTATTGCCCGCTGTGTGGATGCGGCCGATGTGCAGGCAGCGGTTCACTTTGCCCGTGAAAATGGGCTGCTGCTGGCCGTGCGCGGCGGCGGCCACAATGGCGCTGGGCTGGGAAGCTGTGATGATGGGCTGGTTATTGACCTTTCGCTCATGAAGGGCATTCGCGTCGATCAAGTGGCAAGCACAGTGCGCGTTGAAGGAGGCTGTCTGTGGGGCGATGTGGATCATGCCACTTACCCGTATGGTTTGGCCGTGCCGACCGGTTTTCTTTCCACGACGGGCGTGGGCGGGCTGACGCTGGGCGGCGGTCTGGGTTACCTCACCCGTCATTATGGCCTGACGATTGACAATCTGTTAGAGGTGGACATGGTGTTGGCTAACGGCCGTTTAGTCACGGCCAGCACTGAGGAAAATGAAGATCTCTTCTGGGCTGTGCGCGGCGGCGGCGGTAACTTCGGTGTAGTCACTTCTTTCCTCTTCCAGGGCCGTCCGGTGAGCATGGTGTATGGCGGGCCGATGTTCTGGGAGATGGAACATGCGGCCACCGTCATGCGCACCTGGCGCGATTTGATCCTGACCGGCCAGGACGAACTCAACGGCTGGTTTGGCTTTCACACAGTCCCGCCGGTGGATATGTTCCCGGCAGAGCATCATTTGAAGAAAACGGCCGTTATCACCTGGTGCTACACCGGCGACCCGGAAAAAGCTGAACAGATCTTTGCGCCGATCCGCGCCCTGGCGCCGATGGCCATGGACTTTGCCGGGCCGATTCCTCTGCCTGCCCTGCAAAGCCTGTTCGACGGCCTGTATCCGCCTGGCCTGCAATGGTATTGGAATGCCGATTTCTTCACCGAACTCAGCGATGAGGTCATTAACCTGCACATTAAACACGCCTCGCAATTGCCTACGGTCCACTCCACGATGCACATCTACCCTATTAACGGCGCCGCCCATCGGATCGGAGAGCGTGACACCGCCTGGAGCTTCCGTGAGGCCAACTTTGCCCAGGTGATTGTGGGCGTTGACCCTGACCCGGCTAACAATGAACGTATGATCCAATGGTCGAAAGCTTACTGGAGTGCCCTCCATCCTTATTCGGCTGGTGGCGCTTACGTGAATATGATGATGGATGAAGGTGTGGATCGTGTCGAGGCAGCATACCGGCATAACTATCTGCGCCTGGCGCAGATAAAGGCCAAATACGACCCCGGCAACTTGTTCCGCGTCAACCAAAACATCAAACCTTTAATAAAGCCGGGCATCTATGATTGAGAGTAAAGGAGTCCTGAATGTCGAAAGCACCAATCATTTTCAAGAGCAAACACCAGATACAATTCTCTGATCTCGATCCCTATAATCATATGAGCACGGGGAAATACGCGACTTATTTTGTAGACCATCGGATGGAGGGGTTACGTGACTATGTTGGCTGGGATCTCACGACTCTGGAAACGTTGCCGTTCATGACCTGGGTTCGAAGAGTGGAAATAGATTTTCTGCGGCCTGTTCGGAGCGATCAGGAGATTACTATCACGTCTTACGTACGCGAGTTCCGCGGGCCTGATGCGTTCATAGAATGCACTATGGTCGATTCCGCTGGACAGAGCGTATCGCGCTGCCTCATGACCGTTGCCCATGTTGACAAGGTAACGAATCGCGCGACGGACTGGCCGCTCAACCTTATGGTGGTGTTCTTCGAAAAAGAAACAGCCTGATCCCTTTGCCTGGCCCAGATAAAGGTCCGCTATGATCCCCACAACCTGTTCCGCGTCAACCAAAATATCAAACCTGCGCAGGGATAAATGGCGGCAGCAGGCAGGTGTTTGCACCCAGACTCGCCCGCGCGACCATTCCCTTTTTTGCCCGCTGACCCATATAAAGCTCTGGACATTATGGGGCTTTGATGCTTTGAAACAGCCCTATGTTGGCTATTTATGCCTCAGTGTACTAGAGAGAACTCATGTATAAATGGAGGGCGCTGGCGTTTTTTAATCTCCCCCGGATTTGGCCGTGCTACCTAAATGATGATCCATATGCGCCCAAAACCAGGAGACAACCGTGGGCACAACGCCTTTGCGCGCGCCAAACATCAGCTTTTGGCCTACCGGATTGATGGGATACGCCTCAATGGCAACCGACCTGGCGTCGGCGTTTGAGCCGCTAATGGCAATCAAAATCTGGCTGCGATCCCCCAGGACCTTGCCATGAATTTTTTTGTCGAACTCACCTTTGATGGTCCCGGCGGCTGCATCCTGAGCCAGCACCTTGCCTTGTAATCCTGCTACGGCTTTTAGCGCCGCCTGGTATACCTGCTCTTGGGGCTGGGTGTATGTTTTTGTTTCTCTGACGGTATATGGCATGATGGTTTTCCTTCGCTTGTATTAACCTGATGTCTCAAGTGGGCGCAGTTTTACTTGTGGCTGCAAGGATTCGATGAGTGATTTGGGACCAACGGCCGTTCCCGGCATACTCGCCGTCGCAGCCCCGCAGGCAATCCCCCACGTCACCGCTTCCGTCAGCGGCATTCCCTGGCTCAGCGCCCAGACCAATCCACCAACCATCGAATCACCGGCGCCAATCGGATTGCTTTCGGTGATGGTTGGGCTTTCTGCTTGCCAGACCTGCTGGTCGGCCACCAGCAGCGCCCCGGCTTTGCCCAGGGAAAGCACCACCGTACTTACTCCGGCGGCCTGTACAGCTTTGGCGGCGGTGGCCCTTTCCGCCAGGGTATTCACCGGCAAACCGGTTAGGCTGTGAACTTCAGCGTCGTTGGGCTTGGCTAAAAACGGCCGTGCCGCGCAGCCATGCCGCAGCGCCGCGCCGCTGGTATCCAGAATCACAAACCCACCCGCCGCTTGAATCGTGTAGATGAGGTCGGCATAGATGGTGTCCGGCGCTCCTGGCGGCAGACTGCCCGCCAGCACCCACCAGTCGCCATGCCGCGCCAGCTTTTTAACCTTTTGGCGCATCGCGTCCAGTTCCTGCGCTGAAATGGTGGGGCCGGGTTCGTTCACTTTGACGTAATGGCTGGGTATTTCAGTGACGATGCTGATGTTGGTGCGGGTTTCCCCGGCTACCCAGGTGAAATCGGTGTCAATGCCCAGCGATTCCAACCCGTCGCGCAGCAGTTCGCCGCTGCTGCCGCCGGCAAAACCCAGGGCGACGCTGGGCGCGCCCAACGACATCAACAGGCGCGAGACGTTGAAACCTTTGCCGCCGTAGTCCACATGGACTTTCTCGCTGCGTAAAACGGTGTCGAACTCAATGGACGGCACAACCAGTTCTTTATCCGCAGCCGGGTTCAAAGTGATGGTGTAGATCACGGCTTTTTCCTCCCGCGAAGCTGCTCATAGGCATACCACAGTCCAGCCAACGCGCCCATCAGCGTCATGTAGAGAGAGACGGCGACCCTGCCGCCCGCATTGTAAAAGGGATGGCGCAGTTCCAGCAAAATCAGGAACAAGAAGGTTTTGATGAAGGTAAGAACGGCCGTTTTGAACAGTTGGCTCAAGCGCGGCCGTTTCCGCCATGCTTCTATGCCCACCATCACCACCGTCACCAGGCCGGCCAGCGCCAGCGCCACCCACAGATTCGGCTGCCGCGCCGGACGGAAAAACAGCCCAAAATACAGCCCGATGGCGCCGCCCGTTAAAGCATAGCGCGTCAATAATTGATTTTTGCTCAACTTTTTAGCCATTTGAAAACTCATGGTGAGGTGAATGTGTTTAGATTGGACCAATCTTCAAGATTGGTCCAATCTGCGCCACGTCATTGACTACGATTGCGACGGCCAATATTTCTCAATTAAAACCGCTTCCGCTTCGTTGGTCCACACGTCGCCCTCTCCCATTTGGGCGGCTACCTCCGGCAGCTTTTCACCCAGTTCGTCCAGCCCCATCAAGGGCAGGTCAGGAATCTGGGGGAAAATGACGATCTTGCCGGGATAACGGCCGTCCATCATGGCCTTAATGCCATCCTTGGCGGCGTTCATGCCGCCAATCGCCGCCACCGAGCGCCCTGGAGAGAGGGAGCCGTCTAATGCTCTGTGCATCACCTGCGCCTGGTCGTCAATGGTCAGGCCGGAGGTGCCGGTGAACTGGGCGTTGTGCAGATAAACCGGGCTGAAATCCAGCGGGGCCAGGGTGCCGTTGGGCACTCCGGCGAAAAAGACCAACATGCCATTCTCGTTCATCAGGGTGGCGGCTTCCGCCATCAAGGAGGCCACCGGCACGCTCACCACCACGTCATCCGCGCCGATGGAATCGGTGGCCTGCATCACAAAATCAACCAGGGATTGTTCGGCGGCGGCGGGGTTGAAGATGAGCAGTTCGACGCCATGTCGGGCGGCTAACGGCGCAAAACGTTCGTAGACGGCTTGCAGGCGGTTTTGGTTCACTTCCGTGGCAATCACCAGCCGGGGACCGTCGGGCAGTTCGATGGCGCGCTGCACGTGCATCTGGCCCATCGGTCCGCCCGCGCCGATGAAGACAGCCGCGCCGTGGGGCCGCAGTTCGCAGCGGTTGCGCGCCTCGCCATAGGAGGCGGCTATGTCCGGCCCCTGATTGCCGATGAAGGCGATATAGTCGTAGTGCAGCCGGCCGACGTCGGCGCTCACCAGGCCGTCCAGCGGCTCCTGCCCGACCATGTTGAGGGTGCCCCGCCGGGCTACGTGACGCGCAATTTCGTGAACGGCCGTTGCCGAACGCGGATCCAATACCACAATGTCATCAAAACCGCGCCCTTCCGTCAATTCAGCCGCCAGCGCCGCATATTCGCCGCTGTTCAAGCCGTCACGCACCGTGATGTTGGCGGTTGTCTGCGCCACCAGCTTTTGCACTGACGGCGGCGCGTCCGTCAGGATAATCGTCGCCGGAGCATCCAGTCCGGCCGAAAAGGTGTATTCGCGGGTATCTCCGGGACGCCCTACCAGCCACATGACGCCGCCGGGTTTGGGTTCCAGGCGGCGGCGCTGGGTATACGCCGCCACCACGCAGCCCCAGGGTTCCAACAGTGACGCTTCGGCGTAACCCATGTCGCCTTCTAAAGGCAGCAGGCAGGGACCGGCGTCCGTTTCCAACACTTCCGCGCCGATCAGATGATACTGAATCAAGCCGCCGGGCACGGTGTAGCCGTAGGCGGTGCTTTTGCCATTTTGGTAGATGTCGGGCTGCACGGCGACGCGCTGCCCGGGGTGGTACTGCCCTTTTAATTCTTCACCTACTTTGATAATAGTGACTGTCACTTCATGACCCAGCCGGGTGGGGATTTGCGCCAGGTCGCGGTTGTAGAGTTTGGGATGGCTGCCGCCCTGCGTGATGAGTTTGACGTCAGAAAAGCACATGCCCACGCTGTCCACGCGCACCAGCAGTTGGTCGGCGGCGGGTTCGGGCACGGGAAATTGTTCAGGACGGCCGTTTTTGCCAATATTCTCCAGTCCTGCGCCATACATATTCCAGGCCCAGGTTTGCTCAGGCACAGGTATGCTGGCCGAGCGATACAGCTCATATTTTGATGACATGGTTTCCTCTTACCCTTCCCTTCCGGGTGTTAATTCAAATTGGTTTACTGATTCTAGTAAGCGTCTAAAAATAAGGTTCGTAGTGACGGCTTTAGCCGTTCAGACCGCTAAAGCGGTTGCTACGAACCTAAAACGGGAAGTTATTTTTACATGCCCCTGACTTCAGCGGCGGTGCCGCAGGCCAGAGCGCGTTCAGCCAGCGCTTTGGCGTCCGCCAGTTTTAATGAGCGAATTTGAGCCTTCACCGACGGAATCGCCGGGACGCTCACGCTCAATTCATCGACGCCCAAACCGATCAGGATAGGCACTGCCTGGGCATCTGCGCCCAGTTCGCCGCAGATACCCACCCATTTGCCCTCGGCATGAGCCGCCTCTACCGTGCGCACAATCAGGCGCAGCACAGCCGGGTGCAGCCCATCCGATTTGCCTGCCAGCGAGGGATGCATCCGATCCATCGCCAGCGTATACTGCGTCAGATCATTGGTGCCCACGGAGAAGAAATCGACTTCACGGGCGAAGGCGTCGGCCATGAGCGCCGCCGAGGGTATCTCAATCATGATGCCTAGTTCCACGGACGGCGCGTTTAACTCTGCCTGTATTTCCGCCACCATATCTCGAGCCGCCCGCCATTCGGAGAGGTCCGCTACCATGGGGAACATGATGCGCAGCGGGCCAAACGCGGCCGCTCGCAAGATGGCGCGAAGCTGCTGCCGCAGCAGGTCGGGCCGGTTCAGGCAAAGGCGGATGCCGCGTTCGCCCAGGAATGGATTGGCTTCCGGCGGCACGTCGATGTAGGGCAGCGGTTTGTCGCCGCCGATGTCCAGGGTGCGCACGATGATGGGCTGACCGTTCATGGCCTGCACAACGTCCCGGTAAACTTCAAACTGTTCAAGCTCTGTAGGGGCGGCGGTGCGTTCCAAAAACAGGAACTCGGTGCGTAAAAGACCCACGCCTTCAGCGCCGGCAGCGGCGGCTTTTTGGGCGTCTGCCAGACCGCCAATGTTGGCGACTACCTCCACCCGATGACCATCCCGCGTGATGGCTGGTTGACCGGCGCTCTGTTGGGCGGCGTTGATCGCCTTTTGCCACTGCTGCTGCTGCGCCTGGGCGCGGCTGATGGCGGCGGCGTCCGGGTTGATGGTGAGGGTGCCGTCTGTGCCATTCAGGATAACGGGCGTGAGATTGTCGATTTTCATGATGGCCTCACCGGCGCTGACGACGGCGGGCAGGCTTAATGCCCTGGCGATGATGGCCGAATGGGCGGTGGGTCCGCCAGCGGCTGTGCAGAAACCGAGGATTTTGTTGCGATCCAGGGCGGCGGTATCGGAAGGGGAGAGATCGGCGGCGACCAGGATGACCGGATGGTCTGGCAGACTGACCTGCTGTTCGTCTGCGTCCATGAGCAGGCGCAGCACCCGGTAGCCCACGTCCTGGATGTCGGCGGCGCGTCCGGCAAGCAGGGGATCGTTGAGCTGGGCCATGGCCTGCGCCCGGGCGTCGATGGCGGCCCGCCAGGCGCGGGCGGCGCTTTGCTCTTTGTTAATGCGCTCCAGGACGGCGTCCAGCAAATCGGGATCGTCGAGGATTTCCAGGTGGGCTTCAAAGATGGCGGCTTCGCTGGCGCTGGCGCTTTGCAGCATTTGTTTGTGCAGGGTGGTAAGTTGGGCGCGCGCTCGTTCGCTGGCTTTGTGCAGGCGTTCTTGTTCGGCCGACACCCCCTGAAAGGCTTCTTCGATTTTGATTTCTTCGTGCTGGAGGCGGTAGATGGGGCCGATAGCGATGCCAGGGGCGGCGGGAATGCCTTTGAGCATGTTGGCGCTGAGGGTGACGGGCGCGGGCTGTTGGCCGTTGGCAGGTTTGGGCGGCGGGGTTGGTTGGTGAGTTTCGTTCTCGCCTAGACCGCTGGAAACGGCCGTTTCCAATGCATCCAGCGCCGCCTCTTCATCAATACCATCGATCAGAATGCGAATCTGGCTGCCGCTTTCCACACCCAAGGTCAGCATGGAGATCATGCTCTTGGCGTTGGCTTTTTTAGCGCCGTGCTCCACGCGAATATCCGATTCAAACTGCTTGGCCGTGTTCACAAATACCTTGGCCGGACGAGCATGTAAACCGGTAGGATTATGAATGACTACGTCTAGTTGTTTCATAGCAACTGGTTCTCATTTGCCCCAAACCCTGATTGAGTTTCTGGATTAGAGATACAAAATGCCTGGGGCTGGTAATAGCGGATCTTTAGACGGTCTGTTCTTTGCTGAGTTGATCCAGGATCAGCCTGGGATCAGTGGTCCGGATCAACTTTAGCGTCATCTCCTCGTCTTCGATGACCTCGGCTAGATTCGCCAGGACGCCTACGTGTTCGTCTGAAGAGGCGGCGATGCCAATGACCAGGTAGGCTTTTTCGCCATCCTCCCATTCTACGCCGTCCGGCAGTTGCAAGACTGAAATACCGGTCTGGAAAATGTCTTCCCGATTGTCGAATTGGCCGTGGGGGATGGAGACGCCGTTGCCCAGATAGGTGGACATGGTTTCTTCCCGGGCCAACATGCCGTCTACGTAGCGGGCGTGGACGCAGCCGCTGTCTACCAGGAGCTGTCCTGCCTGCCGGATGGCGTCTGCTTTGTTTTTGGCAGTCGCCTGTAACCGTATTCTTTCCACTGCTAAAATGGGCATGACATTACTCCAGGTTGCTGACGATGTCACCGTTGCTGGCGAAAGCCTGCACGATGGTATCAAAGACGGGATCGTTTAAGAACATGCTAAAGGCGACGATGACGGCGTTGGGCGCTTTGCCTTGGGCAACTTTTGCCAGACCTTTGTGGACGACGACCACCTGCGCATTTTCGGGTATGCCCCGAGCCGGTTTATGCACGACGGTTACTTGAGAAACATTGGCTTGTTTTAATTTTTTCTTAAGCGCGTTGACGCTCATTAAGCTGGATCCCATGCCTGCTTCGCAAGCCAGGATGATGGTATCTACTTGAGCGGCGGGAATTGATTGTGCCATTTTGATCTCCCTTTGGGGGTAACAGGCAGGGATCTGCCTGTTACCATGATGATGATATTTTTAGTCGCCCAGGCCGGGAACGGCCGTTAAACCAGCCCCTTCCGCTTCTGCTTCGTAATCCATTTCTGGCACAGGCCGCAGCTTTAAGACAAAAGCGCCTACCAAAGCAGCCACAACCGCGCCAATGAGGACACCGGTCAGCACTGCGAAATGCTTGCCGAGCGGAATGACGGCTAAGTAGGCAAAAATGGAGCCGGGAGAAGGCGTGGCTACCAGACCCGCATTGGAGATGGAGAACCAGAAATTAGCCGCCATGCCGCCCGCGATGACCGACAAAATCATGATGGGGTGCGCCAGCACGTAGGGGAAATAAATCTCATGAATGCCGCCGAAGAAATGGATGACCATAGCGCCAGGAGCAGACTGCTTGAGCAGCCCTTTGCCCGCCACAAAGTAAGCAATGAGCAGACCCAGGCCGGGGCCGGGATTGGTTTCCAGCAGGAAGTAAACAGAGAATCCCTGTTCTGTGACCTGCTGTACGCCTAAGGGAGCCAGGATGCCATGATTGATGGCATTATTCAGGAAGAGAACTTTGGCCGGTTCAATGATGATAGCAGCCAGCAAAAGCAGGCCGCGGCTCACCAGGGCGTCTACGCCTGCGCCCAGGGCGCGGCTGAACGCTTCCACCACAGGCCCCACCGCCAGGTAAGCGACCAAAATCAAGACAACGGCCAGGATACCGGCGGAGAAATTGTTGATGAGCATCTCGAAGCCCACGGGAATGTGGTCTTCCAGCAGTTCGTCAATTTTCTTGATGGCCCAACCGCCCAGCGGACCCATGATCATGGCCCCCAGGAACATGGGAATGCCTGCGCCAACGACAACGCCCATGGTCGCGGCCGCGCCAACGACGCCGCCGCGAGCGCCATAAATCATGTACCCGCCTGTGTAACCAATCAGGATGGGCAGCAGGTAAGTAATCATGGGGCCGACTAGCGTACTTAGATTTTCGTTGGGAAGCCAGCCCACTGGAATGAACAAGGCTGTGATCAAACCCCAGGCAATGAAGGCGCCGATGTTGGGGATGATCATGCCGGCCAAAAAACCACCTACACTTTGTAATTTTTCTCTCATGGTGAGTCTCCTTCTTCTAATCTGTAAATGTAAAGTCGCCGCCTGTAAATATGCTTACAGGTCATAAAACGGATAGGGAGAGGAAATTTCCGGGGATCTCCTCAAACAAAACGTCCGGAGCGTTTTTTGACAATGATTGAATGGTTTGATATCAAGCCAGCCACTCGGTGATCGCTTCGATGTCTTCGGGCAGCAGCAGTGGATGTACCTGGATGATGTTGTTTTGCTGATTGTCCAGCGTATTTGCCAGGGGAACGGTGGTAATGATGAGTTCAGCCTGAGCAATGGTTTGTTGGTTGAGTTCGCGCAAGGAGACGACGCGAAAGACGCCCAGGCGTGGAAAACGAGCCTGAAGCCGCGCTACCAGTAATTGAGCGGTTGCCATACCGCTGGGACAAACGATGATTACTTCTTGTACCCGGTTGGGATTTTCACGGATGTAGGCGGCGCGCAGTAAAAGGGCGATGTTGTTGATCTCGGTATCGGGCAGGAGAACGGCCGTTCTCCGTTCAACAATCTCCGTGATGGTCTGGGCTAATGCTCGTTCAAAAACGTACTTGTTAGAGAGTTCTGCCTCAGACAAACTGCTGGGCACCCACAAATGGAACCGATGGCGCAGGCAGGCTGGAATCATGTGAATCACCAGACCATCCCGCAGCGTCCTGTCGTGAGCCAGGTGCGGCAAGCCATAAGTATCCACGATGCACTGCACGACTTCGTCAATTAAATCACTGAAAATGTGGTCGATTTCCAAATCGCCAGGCCAGCGATTGTTTCTGGGCGCCGCCAAAACATGCATGGCAATAGCCGCAATCTCAGCCTCCGGCCATTTAGATTTCGACTGCCAGCCCAGATGTTTGGCGATTTGGGCAGCCACAGACCAGATATTCAGCTTTTGCAGCCAGGTCAGCGTCCCTTCATCGATGACCACAAAATTCCCGGATTTAACCCTTTCCATTTGAATCGCCAGATTTAAAGCCAGGTAGAGTACGGCGTCGTCGGTAAAACGGCCGTCTAGCTGCGCTTCCGCATAAGCCACCTGCCCAAAAGTTCTTTGCATGTCCCAACGTTTAAGCAGCGTCTGCGCTTTTTCCACAATAGGCAGCAGCCCGGCGTCGGCGCCTAGTTCAAAGATTAGCCCCTGGGAATGGGCCACGCGGGTCAATGGTTCGCCCAACGGCGTCTGTCCCCACAACCAGGCGGCAATTGCCTGACGGTGCGCGGTTTCTGCGCCGCCTACCCACAGGCCAAAATTGGGACGCCGTTCCAGGACCAAACCGTGCGTCTGGATCCAGGCTTCGATTGGTTCCAAATCCTTAAGGAGGGTGGTGCGCGAGACCTGGGTCAGTTGTTGTAACTGGTATAAGATGTATGGTTCTTCCGCTGCCAGCAGCATCAAGGCCACAAGCTGCTGCCGCGCCTCGATGGATAAAACAAGTTGGAAACCGGTTTCGGCAACCAGTTCTTGTGAGAGTTGCAAATACTTTTCCCGTGAACACGCCAACTGCGCCCCGACTCCGGGCGTCACTTTGAGCGTCACGTCTCGCTGTTCCAGCCAGACCCGCAGCCCTTTCAGGTCATAATTAACCTGCCGCGAGGACAACTTCATCTGCTCTGCTAAATCCGCTGCGCCCAAGGGGCGGTTGGATTCTAGCAGCAGTTGGAGAATGTCTCGTTGACGGGTGGTAAGCGCTGTCATCATAACTTTTGGCTAATATCTTCTAAGGTTCTACTCATTCATCTACGTTTGTCATTATAGAGGCATTTTGCACAATAAAATTGTGGAATGTTACAACTTTTTGCACAGCAGTTATGACAAAACCAGATTTATAAGCTGCCGTCCTTGTGCTAAAAAACAAACTCAAGAGTAAAATGAAAAAGGCTCACCGGATTTGGTGAGCCTTTTTTGCTTGGATCCCCGCGAATTGACTCAAAAAGATTCTTCCTTTGCGTATCTTGAGGACGAGTATGCTACGCCAATATTGAAACCAGAATTACTTTTGCTCAACCGTGGCACCAAAGATTGTAAACGTCGCTGTAGATTGTGTCCCGTATACTTGCGGTTTTCCTAAGGACAACATCCAACGGTCATAATCCGTACGAAATCAGCCCAGTTATTTCAAAGAAAAGTGACAGGACTATGATAATCAGTATTGATAATGCGACTAATAGAAGGTATTTTTTTCGACATTTTTATTCTTTCGGAGCAAGTGCCTAACGAAGTAAGGATTCATGCGGCGCAGAGTCTTCGGAACCGCCGCATAATCTTGAGTTGAACGAAGCCCCACTCAGCCGAAACCCTTCTATTTGGAATTTAAGCCTGGGGATACCCGATAACCGCTACTCTCTCCCCCACGACCAGAATCATTGTAGCAGGGTGGACTGGAAAAGATCAATAATCAACGCCAAATTTCCCGCCTCAATTTCGCGTCACCGACGCCACCACCGACCGCAATGCAACTACCAGACAACATGAAACAAACAGCCTGTCTGCGGCTGCTTGTTTCTATGCAATTATCAGCCCGCGATAACGCTCAAGGCGGTTGCCAGGGAGACCCTACAACCGGCTGCGGCCGGGGCAGCCGCTGCAAAAGACGGAGTGGTTGGCCGCACAACGGACAGCGTCGCCCGGTGTCCGTTGGCTCAGGCTTTGCTCAGAACTGGCATGGTTAAGGCTCGGAAATAGCGTGGATAAGTTAAGTCACCTCTACAGGGTTCAGATGGAGTTTTTGAACGATACGGCACTGTGTTCAGTTGACTGGGGAAAAGCCCTATCCTCACCTGTGGCACTATTGACAAAAAAGCCAATTATTGCTAATCTGTAACTAGTTACGGTACTAGTTACGGTATTAGTTACAACCTATTGAAAAAACTATGAAAAAAAAGCCAACAATCAGGGACGTAGCCAAGGCAGCAGGGGTGTCCGTGGCAACCGTGTCAAGAATATTAAATGAAAAGCCAGACGTATCCGAGGACACGCGCCAACATGTGCTGGGGATGATTGACGAATTGGGTTATGCGCGAAGTACACAATGGCAGCAGCTCACGTCGGGTAAAAGTCGTGTAGTTTCTTTACATTATCCGCAAAAAGTGGCGGTTCTTAACCAGCTTTCTTTTGACTTCGTTACAGGAGCATCATCGGTTTGCGGGGAATACGATTATTCACTTCATCTTATAACTCAGTCTCTTGAAGAATCAAGTCTTTTGGACTTCTATAGAACCAATCAATGTGACGGCATGATCTTGATGGAGATTCGGCTCGATGATTGGCGCGTAGAATTATTGCGTCAACATCAATTGCCGTTTGTGACCATCGGGCATGGTTCAAACAATGAAGGTGTAGATTTCATCGATTTTGATTTTGAATCGGCAGTGATCATCGCTTTTGAACATTTGGTGACATTAAGCCATCGGAATATTGGATTTATTTCGATCACACCAGATCCAGAACGCAAACGTTACGGTCCTGCTATTAGGGCGGCTGAAGGATACGAACAGGCATGTGCTAAATATGATTCACCCGGATTCTATTATGAAGTCAATTATGGCCTAAAAAATGTGAAGGAAGCCACTGTTAGCATGTTAAAGGCGCATCCGGAAATTACAGCGATTGTCAGTGTTTCAGATATGGCCATTGCTGGAATCTTTGAAGCAATTCAGTCCTTGAACCTGAATATACCAGATGACATTTCTGTAATAGGCCTCACGAATGAACAAGGGGCTGAATTGACCACACCTTCACTCACATCATTGCAGTTCCCATCATGGTCAATGGGCTATGATGCTGGCAAGATGTTAATTGATAAGCTGGAAGGAAAAACAAAGACTGTAAAGCAAACTTTGGTGGCGCCCAAACTACATGTTCGAGCAAGTACTGGATCCGTGAAAATCAGAATATAGATAAGATTTTTGAGGAAAGGAGGTGTCAGGGAAGAACTCTGTTAAATATTCCTAATCTTAATAAGCTGGAATCAGAAATTTTAAAAGATGAGAAGTGCTTCTCAGTTTACTGGTCGTGAATCGGAAGCACTCCTCGACTATCGCCCACATGCTAGCTCAACTAGTTGTGTTAGCGCATCCGTTCATTATAGCCGAAAACACAAACGGGTGGGATAAAAATGAATTGGAGAGAAAAATGAAAAACCCAAGTTTACTGTTAATCGCTATTCTCGCATTAATGATGCTGCTGGTGGCTTGTTCCGCACCATCTGAACCCGAGGTAATAGAAGTCACACGAGTTGTGACTGAAACAGTTACCGAAGAAGTGGAAGTAACGCGTATCGTTGAAGGCGAATCAGTCGTTGAAACGGTCGTCGAAGAAATCGAAGTAACGCGTATTGTAGAGGTTCCTGCCGCAGAATCGGTAACGCTTACCTATCTTGCCAGTCAGGATTGGATTAAAGAAGCGGAGATGGCACTGGCCGAACAGTTTGAGGCAGAAACAGGTATTCACATTGATTATCAAATTGTCCCCTCAGACCAGTATTTCAATGTCTTGTTGACCAAGTTAGATGCGGGTGAGGGTGTTGATATCTTTGGCGGTCAGAGCGGGAAATCTGACATAAAACTTCAATTAAATGTCGAACAAAATGCCTTGCCTTTGACCAATGAAGAGTGGGTCCAGAGAATGAGTCCATTGTCAGCTGAACAGCTCAGTTTGGATGGGGTCATGTATGGCTTGACAATTTGGGATACCGTGGGTGGATCTTGGGTCATTGTTTACAACAAAGATATCTTTGCCGAGTACGGCCTTAGCATCCCCACGACATACGCTGAACTGGAAGCCGCTTCCCAAACGCTTCTGGATGCAGGCATTACCCCTATCTATGAGCCAGTAGCAGATGGCTGGCATCATGTTTTATGGTTCCCCGAAATTGGCCCAGTTTATGAAGCCGCTAACCCCGGCCTGGCATCCGCGCTTAACAGAAATAAAACCAGTTTTGCTGAAGACCCAACCATGCTTTTAGCACTGACCCAGTATCAAGAAATGTTTGACAAAGGGTTTTTTGGCCCCGATGCTCTGGCGAATGAATTTGTTAATACTGAAGCGGCCATGGCCAGCGGCGAATATGCTATGACTGTCAATCGCTTTGGCTTACCGGGCCAGATTGAGGCTGCTTATCCTGAGGTATCAGCAGATTCTTTTGGCTTTTTCGTCATGCCATTGGCCGACAACCAAATCTGGAATGTCAATCCTGCTGGGCCGAGTAAGTTTATCTATTCCGGCTCAAAAAATATTAATGCGGCAAAGGCTTATTTTGAATTTTTAACGAGACCGGAAAATTTGCAATACCTGTTGGATAACGAACCTCAGTTTGCTTTGCTTAACTTTGAGGGTGTTGAGGCAGAACTTACAGCAGAACAACAGGCGTTTGTTGATACTTATACGGAACAAGGCACTGTTTATCAAACGGCCGTTACCTATCTTAACCCCCAATGGATGGATATTGGACAAGACCTGACTGCCATGTTTACCGGAGCCGCCGCGCCAGAAGATGTATTATCAGCCATAGATCAACGCAGAACAGATATGGCTGTTGCTGCCAATGATCCTGCCTGGGAAGAATAGCCATAGCCATATCCTGAGGTATTTCCTGCAACTTCATCTTGGAATTGGCGCCGAACACTGAAGAGTGGGGGCGGATCTAATGGTATTTTCTGATACCACAAAAGGTAAACTTTTAGGTCCGCCCCCATTTCTGTAATTGGAATATCTCAAAAAAACCATCATGAAAAACAAGCAATATCCTCTTTATTTTTCATTGGGCGCAATCATCTTGTACTCAATATTCTTCGTGCTGCCAAGTTTTATCGGGTTTTACTATTCATTCACAGACTGGAACCGATATTCATCAGATCTGAATTTTGTTGGGTTTGAAAATTTCAGCACGATTTTTTCTTCCAACATTAATTACTTGCAAAGTATCAAAAACACATTGGTTTTCACCATAACTACCATCATCTTGAAAACGGTTATTGCTTTGATATTGGCTTTACTGTTGACCAGTGGAATCAGAAGATTCACCAATGTACATCGCATGATCATTTATTTACCGGCAATAGTCCCCATGATTGTGGTGGGCATTGTTTTTAAATCTATCTTGCATCCCACAACTGGTGTCCTTAACCAGTTCCTTTCTGCCGTAGGATTGGACTTTCTAGCCCAAGGATGGCTGATAAACCCCAAACTGGCGCTCTATTCTGTCATCTTAGTGGATACCTGGAAAGGTATCGGATACATCATGGTGATCCTGATCGCCGGACTTGAAGCGATTCCTAGAGAATATTATGAGGCTGCAAAAATCGATGGCGCCAGAGCCTGGGATGAATTAAGGACAATTACAATTCCACTGCTCATGCCTGCACTTACTGTCGTCATTGTTTTGAACCTGTTATACGGATTGAAGGTTTTCGATATTGTTTATGTACTCACCAATGGCGGTCCAGGTTACGCTACCGAAACCGTCTACACAGTGGTGTTTAAAGAATTTTCAAAAGGTCGTTATGGTATCAGCACGGCGCTCTCTACTTTGTTATTTGTCATCATGACCTTCTTGGGATTTTTTGTAATTCGCTTCATGCACAGAGAAGAAACAGGCTAGTCGTAGCATTCTTCCCGCCATTCGACGCATATTCAAACGATAGCTTTTTCAATTTGATTTTGAGGATAGCTTAGAAAGAATTATCAAACCATGAAAACAAGAAAATCAAAAAGGTTCACCAACAACTTAATAGCAATCGCAGTTAGTTTGGTGATGTTTGTGCCTATCTATCTGGTGATCATCAATTCATTAAAGGATGACGTTCAAGCCAAGTCTATGGGGATTGAACTCCCGACAAGTCTTCATTGGGAAAACTATTCAACAGTAATCGAAGAAGGGAAGTTAGGGCAAGCCTTTACTAACAGTATGTTATATGCCAGCGCTGCAACCGTCATTGTGGTTCTGTTTGCGACAGCGGCCGCTTTTGTACTTTCGCGGAATCGGTCAAGACTCAATCGTTTTCTTTATTTCTTTATCATCATGGGCATCGCCATGCCCTTGAATTTTGTCACGCTGACTAAAGTAATGCAGGTGACTCGTCTGATAAACACCCAACTTGGCATTATCCTACTTTACGCAGCGATTCAACTTCCTTTAAGCATTTTTATTATCTATGCTTTTGTTGAGACAATCCCGAAAGAGCTTGATGAAGCAGCCATCATTGACGGCTGCGGTCCGATAAAGTTCTTCTTTTCCATAATTTTCCCACTGTTGACTCCAGCCTGGGTGACAGCCGCCATTCTCAGCTTCTTGTCCATTTGGAGCGAATTTCTACTGCCTTTGTATTTTCTAAACAGTTCTGAAAAGTGGCCGATGACATTAGCGGTGTACAACTTTTTTGGAATGTATGAAGCGAGTTGGAATTTGGTTTCAGCCGATATCGTCTTGACGATTTTGCCTGTCATAATCGTATATTTGCTTGGGCAACGGTATATTGTTTCCGGCATGACCGGGGGGGCGGTAAAAGGGTAATGAAACAAACCAATAATTTTATGATTGATATGCTCGATCTTGACCTGCCGAAAGCGTCAGAAGATATCTTATGGCGGGCTTGTCGTCCTACGGAGATCAATAGCGCGTCAAATGGGGATGTTTTTATAACAATTCCTTTCCAGGCACAGAAACCAGGATTGTCTGTTGAAGCCGACCTGGAGATTCCTCGTAAAGAATACACATTGCGCATACGTGCCTATGAGAACGATATTTTGCGCCTGTCTATATCCTTTATGGGCGACATGCCAGGGGATGCCAGTCCCATGCTGGATCCAGGAGACTTTCCCTGCATGGATCCATTGGCAGTGAAAACAACGGAAAGCGGCTGGGTCATTATGGATTCACGTAATCAAGAACGGATGTGGGTCAATATAAGCGAACCTCTCATCAAAAAATGGAGCGATCTTCAGCCGCCACCCGACGAAACATTAGATATTGAATTATTTCCAGATGGAAAAACAAAGGTTCCCTTGATGGCCTATGACCAATTCTTTCCACAGAGACATGATTCGATGGCCATGGCCTTTGTGGAACGGGCAGGAATTCCCCACCGGACGATCTTCTCGTTCTACGCGCAGCCAAACGAGAAATTTGTAGGCACCGGCGAGCGTTTTGACCGCCTTGATCTTTCTGGGCGCACATTTATCTTGGAGAATACCGACGGTCTAGGCGTAAACAGCCGCCGCGCCTATAAGAACATTCCTTTTTACGTGACAAGCCGTCCCTATGGGTTGTTTGTTCATAGTTCGGCCCATATGCGGCTTTCCTTGGCTGACATTTCCACCCGGGCAGCACAGGGTTTGGTTGAAGAACCAGAGTTGGATCTATTTGTCATGGGTGGGGGATCGGTTGAGCGGATCGTATACAACTATCGTCGTTTAACTGGCTTTCCGCGGGATGTACCCTTGTGGAGTTACGGTACCTGGATGAGCCGCATGACCTATTTCTCGGAGGATGAAGTGCGTTCTGTGGCTCATAACCTGCGGGAGGGAGACTATCCATGCGATGTCTTACATCTTGATACAGGCTGGTTTGCCAAAGATTGGGTGTGTGAGTGGGAATTTAGCCCGGAGCGTTTCCCCGACCCCGAATCATTTATCAGTGAGATGTTGGCGGCAGGATATCGCATTTCACTATGGCAAATGCCCTATTTGGGAGAGGGAAACAAGCTCTTTGAAACGGCCGTTAAAAAAGGTTTTGTGGTTTCCAATCCGACCTCAAACGGAATTATTACCTCCGATTTTTCAGCGCAGGTGGCTGGGGGCAGGATTGATTTTTCAAATCCACATGCCGTTGCGTGGTATCAAGAGTTGTTGGAACGGCTGCTAAAAATGGGGGTCGCCAACATTAAGACCGACTTTGGCGAGAGTGTTCATTTTGATGCTGAATACAAAATGCCTGCTGCCAGGCTGCATAACCTTTACGCCTTACTCTATCAAAAAGCAGCCTATGAAATTACAGAACATGTTACTGGCGAGGGAATTATTTGGGCCAGAACCAGCTGGGCCGGTTCCCAACGTTATCCCGTGCATTGGGGTGGAGATTGTGCAGCGACCTGGGATGGATTAGCCGGCTCCCTTCGCGGGGGCCTGCACCTGGGGTTATCTGGTTTTGCATTTTGGAGCCATGATGTGCCTGGTTTCCATGGTGTGCCAAACTTTATGAACAGTTGGCCTGCCGATGATTTATATGTACGCTGGACGCAATTTGGCGTGTTCACCTCTCATTTTCGTTATCATGGCTCCTCTCCTCGCGAACCGTATGAGTATCCAGCAATCGCTGATGTGGTCAGGCAATGGTGGAAACTGCGCTATGCTCTCATTCCCTATCTTGTGGAACAAGGGAAGAGGGTCATCACTACCGGTCTGCCTATGCTTCAAGCCCTGGTCTTTTATCATGAAGATGATCCCACTTGCTGGCACATTGACGACCAGTATTACCTTGGTGATGTCTTTTTGGTAGCGCCAATTATGAACAGCGAGGGCAAGCGAGATGTCTACTTGCCTGCTGGAGAATGGATCGATTTTTGGACAGGGGATAAATTGGCAGGAGGTCGCTGGTTGAAGCAGGTTGTGGCGCCATTGGAACGTATGCCAGTTTACGCCAGGTACGGCGCTCAAATACCAGTCTATCCATACGCCGTTCAATGCACCGATGAAATGAATTGGACCAAAGTGGAGAAGATCGTTTTTGATGATAGTTACTCCGGGGCGAGTAATGCTTACAAAATCTTGTACCTGGCCTCCTTCGCTAAGGCTACGGAGGTTGAAAGACGGCAAAAAGTGCGCCATACCCTCCTTCGGACTCCGAAGCTTTAGCGAAGGAGTGCCTTGCACCGTGATCCTTCGCTCCACTCAGGACTTCTGGCTAAAGAACCAGGACCCTGCCCGTTGCTTGCGTCGGGTAACACAACCTCCCCATATTGCCGGGCCGTTAGCTGCAAGGCGGGCACCTCGATGCGGAGAAAAAAAATACTAATCACCGCAAATATTGCGGATATTATTTTTAATTGCGGAGATTAATTTTTATATTTACCGCAAATATTGCGGAGAATGAAAATATATATTTACCAACAATCTGATTGGCCGAAGTTTAAATGGGACAGCAAGTCCATTTTATTGCCACATTCTAATGTTAGACACTTGCAGGGAAAGTTGGTAGGAAAGATGGAAACTTTAGGATTTAAACTAAGAAATGAGGCTGTTTTGGAAACCTTGACTACTGAAGTAATAAAAACATCTGAAATTGAAGGTCAGATTCTAGACCTTGACCAGGTTCGATCCTCAATAGCAAGAAGGTTAGGAATTGAGGTGTCTGGCCTCGTACCATCTGACCGAAATGTAGACGGAGTAGTGGAAATGATGTTAGACGCAACCCAAGACTATAAAAAGACATTAACGACAAATAGATTATTTGGCTGGCATTCAGCGTTGTTTCCTTCAGGCCGAAGTGGTATGTATAAAATTATTGTGGGTAAGTGGAGAGATGATTCAACTGGTCCTATGCAAGTTGTTTCAGGAGCTTTGGGAAAAGAGAAAGTACATTTTGAAGCTCCACCGGCAGAAGAGATTAGAAAAGAAATGAAATCATTTATATCATGGTTTAATAAAGAACCTGATCAGGATTTAATATTAAAATCTGCTATATCTCATCTGTGGTTTATTACAATACATCCTTTTGAAGATGGTAACGGTAGAATTGCCCGTGCCTTGTCAGAAATGTTACTTACCAGATCAGACGAA
>JAWOGU010000740.1:0-5605 GCA_046496595.1 Chloroflexota bacterium | reverse complement strand
GGCTGGTAGGGGCGACCCTTGTGGTCCATTCGATCCAACTATTGTAATGCCCCGCACCAATTTTGTTGTTATTGACAATTGCGAAGGTGGGAAAATCATAGTTCTTCGCAATAAATTGATCGCATCGATTGCCAGAAAAATCAATATAGATGAGAAAAAAAGGCTTCTGTATTGATTTATGCAAAGCTTCGAGACAAAGATCATTGTTGTATCACTGCAATAGTTGGAACAAATCGCACAAGGCCCGCCCCTACCCAAAATCATTATCTGACTTTTTGGTGCGTTATGCAAAAACACCCATTCTCTATCGCATCGAGCATGACTTGCCATTCCGGGTTCGTTTCACGTATAGTTACCATCAGGCACGACATTGCTTTTCGGCGTCTCCTTTCGAGTTTGTGATATACTGTGCGCGGTCACAAAGTAACATTTTTTACTCTGGTAGGAATGTTACTTTATGCCCGCGATGAGTATATTTCTTCGAAGAGCTTAGCCCAAAATTAATGTCGTGTTAGTTTCCTCCCCCAAGTCTTTTATGCGCCCCGTCCTGAACGTAAACTAACCGACCGGCCCCTGCGCAAGGCGAAACCCCAAACGCCCCCTCTCCCCTGGGATGAGCGAGAAGCGTTTGTTTCGCCAGCGCTGACTGAAAAAGGAACTGCATCTACCGTGAAAATTACTCTCGTTGGCCGCCCTGGAAAAGTTATTGAACGAACCGATGCCGTCATTTTCACCATGACCGCGCCCAAGCCCCCTGCCCTCCCCAAAGGCTTGCCGATATTGCCGGAAACGGCCGTTACCATCTATCTGGTTTACGTTGCCCGCAAGCAGTGGGACAAGGTTGCGGCTGCCATCCAGAACCCAGAAGATGGATTGGTCATCGAAGGCTATCCTTCATGGACCCCAAACTGAGGTCATTGGCGTTTTGACCCAAAACGTGATCACCGTCCCGACCCAACGCGCCCAGCGCACCGACAAACAGCCTTAGCCTGCCTCGTTTCCCCATCTCCTCAAGAGGACGCCTGCCTTGCAACTGCTCCCGGTCCTCGACTGAAAATGGCCTGCGTTTGCGCGCAAACGCAAAACCGCAGGTCTGCCTTTGGTACGCCTGTAAAAAGCTCCGGGAATTACTGCCGGACCATCGAGCGCTAAACGACAAGCCACAGAGCCGAGTGGGGATGACAACTGGCAGACCGTAACCCCTACAATACCAAAACAGAAGGGCAAGAGTTCGTATAATCATCAGGATACCCCACCCCCACAGACAGGCAGTAATAACAGACATAGTAAGTTAATCCCTAAAAGGGGCGCAACTTTTTTCCGCCGCCAAACACAAAAAAAGAGGCTCATGGCTGCCCCATTGAACGCCAGATGGCCGAACGGCCGTTGCCCGCCCCAGGTTGCCGCCAGTAACACAGTCTCTGGGCGTCTGTTTCATGGCTGCGGCGCGCCTGCCCCGCCAAACGGCCGTTGGCATAATACCGCTTCTGAGTTACCGCCAGCACCGGCCTGTGTCCATCTACCGCGTCCCCATCGTTCCCCGGCATCCCTTTCATAACCAGGTCTTGGAGTTGGCGGTTGATCCGCTTCTGCCGGCCTTTTGGCCGCTGTGGGTGCTGTCCTGTGTAACTGTTGGGCAGCTGCCAGGCCAGGTAGGTCTTACCCTGCCTGCCCTGCTGCCCGCCGTAATCCTGCAAGGCAAATAAAGCCTGACCTTGCCGCCAGGCCCGTTCTTCCTGGCTTCCGGCCGTGGCCGTTTCGCCGATGGCGAAATTGGCCTGGGTCTCTATCCCCAGCCGCGCTTCGTAGGCCCGCTGGCTTGACCGCCCCACCCCGCTTAAACCGGCGAGGGTGTCTCGGGCAATAGGCATCGCCGAACGACGCTCATGCGCGTCCTTCGCGCGACCGCTGTGGAAAGCGGCGTAGAGGTGGGCGCGGAAGGCGCCTATCCCTTGCAGCAGGGCTGTCAGGGGCAAGGCCACCGGGCGTCCGGTCAGCTGCGCCACGCCCAGGCCCGCCGCCACCCGCGCCGCCGAGTGCAGCCAGACCCGTTCAGAGTCTCTCGTCCAGTACAAGCCATCCCCGTCTCGCAGCAGGTTGCGCAGCTGCCGCTTGCCGCAGAGGTAAAGGTCTGAGTTTCTTGTGGCAAGTTGGTCTCTGATAATGTCTACACGAAGTTGACCACTCCCCTCCCTGTCGAGAAAACGCAGCATCAGCCACAGGCGTCCGGCCGCCGTTTGCTCCCGGCGCAGCATACCCAGACCAATGTCCGGGTAGAGCTTGACCCCATCTTCCAGATGAGACGGCGCAGCGGGACGTGATGGAGGTTGTACGCCGGCTGGCGACACAAGGGGCGTTCCACCAGCCATCTCTCCATGCTGCCTGGCCTGTAACGCCAGGGACATAGGCAGTTGGCGACCACGCAGAAGGAGTGTGAGCGGTTCGCCCCCCCACCCCAAATGGGGCGGTAAAGCCGCCACGATGGCGTCAACGACAGCCGTCTGTCCCCCCTGTGCGCCTTCATCCATCGGGCAGGCAATCTGCTCAATAGATGGGGCGGCGTCAGCATGGGGCGTATCGGCTGCCAGCCGCTTTGCCTGGGCCTGCGCTCGTAGTTCAAACAGCCGCTGATTAGCCGCCAGCAATTGTGACGATGCGGCAAGAGTGCGGTCGTCCATGAAGCAGCAACAAACTAACCGGTGCGTCAAACAGGCGCAAAAATACTACACGAATTTCGCAGCCTATTGACACAGGGATCAGCCTGTGCTATTCTCCTTAATGACTTGAACCGCACAGGAGGTCGATAAACATACCTCCCCCCTCCCCAATGAAGGGGCCAATTTTTGTCAAAAGCGCAGACAACACCTGTGACAATGGGTGCGGTTTATAGAACAGAATAGACAAAGCAAGAAAAGCTAAGTACGCATTTACTTGGCTTTTTTGCTTTTTACTGCTGCTTATTCGATCAAACAAGCAGCAGTAAAAAACAAAAAAACAGCGATTTAATCTGAATTGTCCAGCGTCACACTAAAACAGAAGATCTACCCTCGCCAACAGGCTTGTATACCGGATTGTGCAGGCCGCCGCATTTCTCATTGCCGTCCTCACCCCGCAGGCAAAAACAAGCATAAAACACAGGAGCCTACTTTGTTTTTTGCCACTGCGTTAAGTCCCGATCTAACTGCTCCAAATCCAGAAGATGCAACCCGCCAAACTGCCAGTTTTTGTTGCCCATTTTTATCACTGCTCTCTCGGCCTTTTCCTTAACGTCTGGCTGCCAGCCGTTGTTAGCAAATCCCACAAAATGTACGTTCCACTTCCCCTTAGACGGCAAGAACGTCTCCGTTTCGGTCGCCAACTGGATGATGGCCTCAGCGTCACCTGGGTTGTCGCGCCACTGACAGACGCCCAAAACAAGTTGATGGTTAGCCTGATTCAAGCCTACGATTTCCACAGTGACATTCCGCAACCAGGAATCCCCCATATCTTCGATAGGCACTGGGAACTCTCCTTGAGCACTAGCGCGCAGCAGCCACTCCCGGCACAACTCTGGCCAGGTGTATCGTTCAAGGAATTGGGGTAACCCCTCACGGATGGCGGCCAGGACTTCATCTTGTTCACCCAGGGCCAGTTTGGCCTGAAAAGCGGATATAAAATGATAATAGAACCGCAGGTAAGGATCGGTGATGAAATAACGACCACGCCTGGAGCTGATGCGCAGTTCCGTAACCGGAACGCGCCGGGTGACAAATCCGGTTTCCTGCAAGACCGACAGATACCGAGACATGTGGCCGTTGGGTAAACCCGTATAGGTGGCAATACGCGCTTGTGTACTGGCGCCACGAGCAATGCCGCGCATAATCCCCACGTAGTTATAGGGGTCGTTGATGAAATCTTGCAACAGCGTACGCGGCTCTTCCTGCATCTGCGCATTAATAGCCAGAAGCTGATTTTGGATATTGTGCAAGACGGAGAGAGATGGATTAATTCGCTCCCAGTAAGCCGGCACACCCCCCCAGACAGAATACACGGAAACCCGCTCTGCGGCGCTGTAGTCAGGAAAATATTCGGCAGTGACGCCATAAGGTAAGGGCTGGAGTTGTAATTGGGCGGTAGCGCGGCCATAGAGAGGCGCATCGTAGGAGAGAATCTGCTTTTGCATGAGGCCCATTTGAGAGCCAGACAGCACCAGAAGGATGTTGCTGTTTTCTAGCAGGTGGTCCCACACTTTCTGCAGCGTTCCGGCAATATCGGACTGCGCCTCCATCATGTAGGTGAACTCGTCAATAAACAGAACAAAACGCTTTGTCTGTGCAATGGCAGCGACATGCTGGAATGCCTGCTCCCAAGAAGCATAAGTAAAGTCCTGTGGCGCGGATGGCACCCCCTTGGGCGCGGAGTAATTGTAGATAGCCTGAGAGAAGGAACGTAACTGATCAAAAGCGGCAGTTGGTTCAGCTACCCAATACAAACCAAACCCGGGATGCCGTTTCAGCCAGTAAGTCAATAATCGGGTCTTGCCTACTCGCCTCCGACCGTATAGAATAAGTAAGTTGGCTTTGTGTGTATTCCACAACTCGTCCAACAAAGCTAGTTCTTCGTGTCTTCCCACAAAATCAGTTGATTTCGCCATTAGGTTAACTCATTTAGATGTTTTGGAATATGATAATTCAAAACATCTTATCACAGATCGAGTTCATCTGTCAAGGATAAATCAGATCGAATGTTCGATTTTGTTGTTGCATTGCAACAAAACTTTGTACCATTGGAACAGCCTCTGTCACTTTATTATGCAATTCGAGAAGCGCAAATCGCTGTCTAATTTCCAGCATTACCCTCGTTCAGAAGCAGCACCAGGCACTCGCTCCGATTCTGTACACCCATGGCGCGGTAAATATCATAGAAGTGCTTTTTCACAGTTCTCTCGCTGACGCTCATCTGTCCGGCCAGGTCGCGGTTTGTGGCGCCAGGGCTGGCGATCAATCGCTGCAGCAGTTCAATCTGCCGCGGCGTGAGATTGCAAAACGGGTTCCTGCATGGGTAGGAAACTGACAGGGACATGAATTGGCAAACACCTCCTTTTATGTTTTCATCTCCTCAAAACTTGTCCCGGCGTTTTGTGCGCCTTGATATTGTAAGTGGGCAGCACAGCGTTGCGCGCATCCCCTGAAGTGCGTTTCTGACCACCTACAGATTCCCACCAGCAGAGCGCGTCCATTCGTGCATCCCCACCATCAAGTGGCGCGGGCGGGCCGAATAGATCAAGATCTGATTGCTTAGCAACCGTGGAACGGATCAGGGTGATTTTTCCTTTCGGGCGGGCGGCGCCTATTAATCTGTCTAAGACAGCAATGTCCTTGCGCTCATGGTCCGCTTGCAGCGTGTCCCAAACCAAGACCTTCTGCCCGTTGCTGGCGAGGTCTTGCAGGGCTGCCAGATTGATAGTAGGTCGCGTCAAGTCGCGAGTGAAAACGGGATCGCCCAGCGCATCCGTGCAGTCGATGGCGCCTGCTGCGCAGCAGGTGAAATTCGGTCGACCATAACACTGGAAGATAGTGCCGACCAGGGGATCTCCCGATTCGCAGATGTGGAAAAAGGCGATGTT
>JAWOGU010000725.1:0-3972 GCA_046496595.1 Chloroflexota bacterium | reverse complement strand
CTGGTCACATCTTTGGGCTGCTTTTGCTCGATTGTACGAATGAACATATCTAAATCGTTTAAGTAATGCTTTGGTGTGCTGCGGTCGCTGTAACGGCGATGCAGGTAGCCACTGAATCGTTCTCTTGCTTTTTTCATGAGTCGTCCTCTTGTCTATTAGTGTATAGGCTTAAGTCAACTCAGTGTAACTGCAAAATTTACGAAGTCGGCCTTCGCCGACTGAAAATAACTCGTTTTTAGTCCGCGAAGGCGGACTTTGTAAATGTAGGTGCAGATTTATCTGCTATTTTCAAGCTAAATTTAGAATTTCTGGGGTGAAACGTAAGACGTAAAGATTGTACGTATCACGCTTCCATGTCGCCATTCACGGCGTACTGGTATAAAATCCCATTATGACCGAAATTGTAAAACAAATGGTGCGGCGCGGTGTTTCCCATGAACCGGGGCGGCCGACGCTGGAATTGAAACATGTATCGGTGGCCTATGCCGCCGGCGCCAATAACGTGACCTCAGCGCGGAGTACGCAGTACGCCCTGGAAGATGTCTCTTTCTGGCTGGATCGGGGTGAGCGTATTTCTGTTGTCGGGCCGAATGGCGCGGGCAAAAGCACGCTGCTCAAGCTGATTGTGGGCACGCTTAAGCCGAGCCAGGGCGAGATCGACATCTTTGGGCATGGGCCTGATGGGCATATTTGCATTGCCTACGTGCCGCAGCGCAGCCAGATTGATTTTAGCTTTCCGGTGACGGTGGAAGATGTGGTGCTGATGGGACGGGTGGGACAGATAGGCTTTTTCCGCTGGCCACGCCGCGCCGACTGGCAGGTTGTACGTGATTGTCTGGCGCGGGTAAATGCCACCCATCTGGCCCATAAGCAGATTGGCGAATTGTCCGGCGGGCAGCAGCAGCGGGTGTTTATTGCCCGGGCGCTGGCGCAGGAAGCGGAGCTGTTATTGTTGGATGAGCCGTTGACCGGCCTGGACGTGCCCAGTCAGGAAGCGATTTTTGAGGTGCTGGACAATCTGCGTCCCGACGGCGTGACGGTGATCGTGTCTACGCACGATCTGACGATGGCGGCTGAACGGTTTGATCGGGTAATGCTGCTGAATCGCAAAATTGTGGCGTTGGGGACGGGAACGGCCGTTCTCTCCACTGAAAATCTATTAGCCGCCTACGGTGGGCACATGCACGTCCTCAGCGACGGCGAGATGCTGCTGGCAGATACGTGCTGCGATCATGGAGAAGATGCGTGAGACGTGATGCGTGATGCGTAAAGGGTTTTTCACGCATCACGCATCACGCATATTTAATTATGGACTGGCTTCTCGATCCCCTTCAATATTCCTTCATCATTCGTGCTTTGCTGGCAGCCGTCATTGTGGGCGTGGTGTGTTCTGTGCTGGGCGCGTATGTGGTGCTGCGCGGCATGGCGTTTTTTGGCGATGCGCTGGCGCATACTATTTTGCCGGGCGTGGTGATCGCGTTTTTGATCGGTTGGCCGTTGGCAGTGGGAGCGTTAATTTTTGGCGTGCTGACGGCGGTGGGCATTGGCTTGCTCACGGAGCGCGGCACGCTGAAGGAAGATACAGCGATTGGCGTGGTGTTTGCCGGTTTTTTTGCCCTGGGCGTGGCTTTGCTGTCCACGTCGGGCAACTACACGGTGGATCTGGCGCACTTTCTGTTTGGTAATTTGTTGGGGGTGACGCAGGCAGATTTGTGGACAACGGCCGTTCTGGGAGCCATCGTCCTGCTCACCATCTTCCTTTTCTATAAAGAATTCCTTGTCATGTCCTTTGACCCGATTTTGGCGGTGACGCTGCGCCTGCCGACCACGTTTCTGCGTTACTTACTGCTCATCTTGATTGCCGTGACGATTGTGGTCTCCTTGCAGGTGGTGGGTATTGCCCTGATGCTGGCGATGTTTGTCACGCCGGCGGCGACAGCCTCCCTGCTCACGCGCCGCCTGCCAACGATGATGGCGGTAGCGGCACTGATCGGCGCGTTTTCCGGGGTGGCGGGCGTCTACGCTTCCTTTTATTTAAACGTGGCCTCGGGTCCGGCAGTGGTGCTGGTGGCGACCACGATCTTCGTATTAGTGTTCTTGTTTGCGCCGGGACGTGGTTACGTGTGGAGCAAACTGGCATGACGGCGCTGTCCCACTGTTCCCGCAGTGACCCGCTGCTGGCGTGCGCGGGGTGCGGGGAATCGTACCGCGCTGACATCTGGCTGGTGGTGGACGTGGCCGAACGGCCGGACCTGGCGGCGAAAATTTGTCAAGGTACACTCCATACCGGGATTTGTCCCCAATGCGGCGAGGCGCAGGTGGTGGACATGGGCCTGCTGGTGTTTCGGCCTTACGGTAACCCGGCGCTGCTCTTTTCTCCCGCCCAGGCCACCACGCCGGAGGAAGACCAGGATCAGGCGCGCGGCCTGCTCAATCTGCTCTACCAGACGATGCCGGATGAATGGCAGGATGAATGGCTGCTTGGTTTTGGTCCCCTGCCGCGCGAGACGTTGGTTGAGATGCTGGCAGGGGAAGCGGATGAACGCGGATTTTTAAGACCCTTTTAACGCAGAGGCGCTGAGGCGCGGAGAAAAACCCTGCCACTTTGCCACTCTACCACCCTTTCCATTTACCGCAACATTCGGGTGGAGAAACGGCCGTTCTCCCCTTATACTCCCAATATGAAACCACAAACCTATTCCCAACAAGTGCTCGATTATCAACGGGTGGCGCAGGCTATTCGTTATCTGGAAGAAAATTTTCAACGGCAGCCATCGCTGGATGAAATTGCCGCCAGCGTGCATCTGAGCAAGCATCATTTTCAGCGGCTGTTTAAGCAGTGGGCAGGCATTTCGCCGTCACAGTTTATGCAGTATCTCACGTTGGGCTATGCCAAAGAACGGCTGAGCGCGTCGCACAGTTTGCTGGAGACCACGCTGGACGCCGGGCTGTCCAGTCCGGGACGGCTGCACGATTTGTTTGTGAACTTTGAGGCGGTGACGCCGGGCGAGTACAAACAACGCGGCGCGGGTCTGGAAATCAGCTACGGTTTCCAGCCGACGCCGTTTGGCGTGTGCCTGCTGGCGACGACGGCGCGGGGCATTTGTGCCTTGCGTTTTGCGGAACCGGGGCAGGAAACGGCCGTTCTCGCTGAATTACAATCTGAATGGCCGCAAGCCGTGTGGCTGGAGAATGAGGCCGAGATTGCGCCGTTGGTTGAGCGGATTTTTGCCCGGGGATTGGGGGATGGGGAACGGCCGTTTCACCTCTATCTCAAAGGCACCAACTTCCAGGTACAGGTATGGCGGGCGCTGCTGGCGATTCCGCCGGGGGCGCTGGTGAGCTACCAGGACGTGGCCCGTACCCTGGGCAGCCCGGCGGCTACGCGGGCGGTGGCCAGCGCCGTGGCGAAGAATCCGGTGGGGTATTTCATCCCCTGCCACCGGGTCATCAGCCAATCGGGGAAGCTGCACAATTACCGCTGGGGCAGCGCGCGCAAGAAGGCGATGGTGGGCTGGGAAGCGGCGATGGTTTCAGTGAACAGTGGACAGTAAACAGTGAGCAGTAAACAGTGAGCAGTGAACAGTAGGGGCGGTTCGAGAACTGCCCTTATGTCAGGCAAATGATTCAACAAATCCTCTTCCCGCTTTTGCTGCCATGAGATGCAAAGTGTTTGCAGGTGCGGTAAAATCGCTTCAGCCATTAACATTGACAGATTTCCAGTTGGTGGATGTTTACACCATTTTGGTGTATCAGGCATTATAGTTTATCTCTCACGAGCTATAAATTTTTGTAGGGAGCGCCCAAGCAAATGAACAAACGTATATCTATTATTTTTTCTACAACTGTAGTCGTTGGTTTAATATTGTTTTACGGCCATAATGTACTCTAAGTTTGCACTTTTCGTTAACATAACGATACTTGGATAAAAAAGCACCTTTCCAATGAAATAATGGCCGCACAGCCCACCTT
>JAWOGU010000718.1:0-9024 GCA_046496595.1 Chloroflexota bacterium | reverse complement strand
GTAAGAAAAAGTATGACAAGCGCCAGGATATTGCCAAAAAAGATGATGAGCGCCGCATGGAGCGCGCCTTGCGTGAGAAGTATCGGTGAAAGAATGTGGCGAGTGGCGGGTGGCGAGTCTGATCTTACCCGCCACTCGCCACCCACTACCCGCTATTTTATTTTCCCACTTTAATCTGCCCAACCGAGACTAATACGGCTGCGTTCTTTTTCCACGCTGAGAATGCTCACGTCCAGCACGTCGCCCACGTTGAGCTGTGCGCCGCGCGGAATCTGGCTGCGGTGCATGAGGCCGTCTTGTTTGACGCCAATGTCAATGAATGCGCCAAAGTCAATCACGTTGCGTACCGTGCCTTTAAGGAGCATTCCCGGCGCTAAATCGTCCATGCTCAGCACGTCGCTGCGCAGAATGGGTTTGGGCATATCTTCGCGCGGATCACGTCCGGGGCGGATGAGCTGTTCAAAGATGTCTGCCAGGGTGGGTACGCCGGTTTGCAGTTCTGCGGCAAGGTCTGCCAGGGGCTGCTTCTGGCGCAGTTCTTGCAAGGCGGCTTCCCGGGCGGCCGGGTTCGTGGCAGATTTTAGACCGGCGCGCTGCAAAACGGCCGTTGCTACCCCGTAACTTTCCGGATGAATGGCGCTGGCGTCCAATGGCTCGCTGCCGTCGTTGATGCGCAGGAAGCCGGCGCACTGCTCAAACGCCTTGCTGCCCAGGCCGCTGACCTTGGTGAGAGAGGCGCGGGTGGAAAAACGGCCGTTTTTATCCCGATGCGCCACGATTTTTTCCGCCAGTTTGGGGCCAATGCCGGACACGTAAGTAAGCAGCGCCGGGGAAGCAGTATTCACATCCACGCCCACCTGATTGACCACCGACTCCACCACGCCATCCAGTGAAGCCGCCAGCGCCGTCTGGTTCACGTCGTGCTGGTACATGCCCACGCCGATAGATTGGGGGTCGATTTTCACCAGTTCCGCCAACGGGTCTTGCGCCCGCCGCCCAATTGAAACCGCACCGCGAATCGTCACGTCCAAATCAGGCATTTCTGCTTTGGCTAATTTGCTGGCGCTGTAAACACTGGCTCCAGCCTCATTGACCATCAGATAATGGACCCCGTCGTGCTGGCGGATGAGTTCAGCGGCCAACTGTTCCGTTTCGCGGGAAGCGGTGCCGTTGCCAATGGCGATGAGGGTAATGTGATGCTGCTTGATGAGATCTGCCAGCTTTTTAAGCGTTTCAGCCCACTGCTTTTGCGGCGGATGGGGATAGATGACGCCCGTGTCTAATATTTTGCCTGTGGGATCGATAACAGCCAGTTTGCAGCCAGTGCGATAACCGGGATCCAGCGCCAGAACCGTCTGGTCGGCGAGCGGCGGTTGGCTGAGCAAGCCGCGCAGGTTATCGGCGAAGACGCGGATAGCGTGGGCTTCGGCCGTTTCCGTGAGGGTGCGGCGCACATCTCGTTCAATGGCGGGCAGCAGCAGCCGCTGCGCCGCATCTTGCAGGCATAGCTGAAGCGGTTCTGCCAGCGGCGAATGGCGAAAATCGGGCCGGTAGATGCCGCGCACCGGCAGCAGCCAGTCGTTTTCGCTGATGTCCAGCTTAACGCGCAGGACTTTTTCAGTTTCGCCGCGGTTGATAGCGAGTATCTGGTGCGGGCGCAGGCGATCTACGCGCAGTTGGAAGGCGTAGTAGAGGTGGTAGACTGCTTTTTCGTCTACGGCGCTGCCGATTTTTTCCACCTGAAGCACGCCGAATTTGAGCGCTTTTTCGCGCACGCGCTGGCGCACGTCCGGGTTGTCACTGACGATTTCGGCGACGATGTCGTAAGCGCCGGCCAGGGCTTCCGGCACGGTGGGCGCGGCTTCGGTGAGGAAAGGGCGCGCCAGTTCTTCGACGGATTTGGTGGTGCGCGGCTGGGCCAGGACGAGTTGGGCCAGGGGTTCCAGCCCTTTTTCGCGGGCGATGGTGGCGCGGGTGCGCCGTTTGGGTTTGTAGGGCTGGTAGAGGTCTTCCAGTTCCGTCATCGTTTGGGCGGCGTGGATGGCCTGGCGCAGTTCCGGCGTCATTTTCTCCTGTTCGCTGATGGAGGCGAGGATGGTTTCCCGCCGTTCGTCCATCGCCCGCAGCTTTTCGCTGCGTTCCTGGATGGCGCGAAGCTGTTCTTCGTCGAGGCTGCCGGTGGCTTCTTTGCGGTAACGGGCAATGAAGGGGATGGTGTTGCCGGCGTCGATGAGGTCAGTAACGGCCGTTACCTGTGCCGGCCGCAAGGATAATTCTTGAGCGATCTGATGTGCGTGTGACATAGTTTGGGATTATAGCGGAGGGGAGTATGGGCGGCGAGTTAAGGACATTTTGGCTCTGCCACAAACAGGTTCTTCTGCTGCCACAGATTGCCGCCGGATTCTACCCGGCCAAAACCGGAAACAGCGCCGCCCGGGCTGACGAGTTTGTAGACCGCGCTGCTGTTGGTAGGGCCGGCAATGGGTTCAGCGTTCCAGTAGTATTGGTACACGCCGTTCCCGCCCTGTCCCTGGAAGTAGAGCATCATTTCCCAACCGGTGGCGGTGCAAACGGCCGTTTCCGGCAAAGGCCACAAGTCAAAAGTCAGTTCCGTAATGACATCAGATGGCGCTGGCGTGGCCTGGGCGCCGCCGCCCCTGGCGTCGCTGTGAGTGAATATGGGCAGCCGCCCCAGTTCACCATCCCACTGAACCCGGTCGCGGAACATAAACCCAGCGACACTGCCATCGCCCACAAACAACCATTTGCTGTCCTGGGAACGTCCCAAAATGACGACCGGATCGTCTACGACCACCACGGCCAGTTCTTGACCGCTGAGATCGGGTATGTCAAAGAGGGAGGCGTTTTCGACAACCAGGCCGATATTGGTGGGGGTTGGTGTGCCGGCTGGCGCGTCGGCTGAAGGCGTGGCAGTTGGTGATTCTGCAGCCGTCTCGGTGGCAGGTGCGCTGGTTGCAGTGGCAGTGGCGGCGGCTGTGGTGGCGGTGGGCCGGGGTGTTTGGGTGGCAGCCGGGCTGGCAGTGGGCGTGGGAGGCGTACCCGTTTCCAAGGGGAAGATGAAGAGATCACTCCGGGAATTGTCTGGCTGGCCTGTGCGGGTGGGAACGGCCGTTGCGCTGGGAACCGGCGTGTTTGTAGCTGGTTGAGTACTCGTCGCCGCCGCTTGCCGTGTTTCTGTTTCTTGCGCGGCGATGGCGCTGGCTTCCACTCGGCTGCTGCGCCCTACAACAATCCAAAGTACCTGAGAAAGCACCAACAGCACCCCAACGGCCAGGGCGATGGCAATCAGGCGTTTGTCCCGGCGTTTAATTTCTTTTTCGGTATTGATTAGCTTTTGGGCCAGTTCCAGTACCCCGTCTTCATCGGGGAAGTCAGGGTCGATTGCCTTGATCTCTTTCCAATGAGCGACAGCTTGATGCGGATTCTGCCGGGATACTTCCATAAAAGCGTCGTTATATAAAACGGCGCAAATGCCCTCTTTGGCGCGCCGTTCTACCTGCATTCGATCTCGATAGGGCAGTTTGCCGCGCATGTTTTCGATGGCTTCCCACTTCTGCAAGCCTTCCTGGTATTGGCGGTTATCGAGCAGGGTGACGGCTTCTTCGTAAAGAGAATCTAGTTGTGTTTGGATGGAATTGGACTGTACCGCCTGGCGGATTTGGGTGTCTAGATGACCAAGATTTGGGTAGCGGGGCGCCAGTTCGCGCAAGCTGTTGACAACTACCAACGCTTCGACGAACTGCCCGGTCTGGAAATAGTCTACAGATTGCTCATACAATTGTTGAGCGGCGTCTTGCCTCAATTGCGCAGCTTGTTCGCTTTGATAATCGGCGCCGGTGCGGATTAACTCGTCTACTTTTTCAATGCAGCCGCTGTAATTCCTGTCGTCGTAGGCTTCGTTGGCTTGCAGCCATAAGCGCGCCAGGTGTTCCAAATGCCGAGAACCTAATGTCTCCAGCGGATTTTGCATACTGATGACGACCGTTTGCAGGGCGGTGGTCATGTCGGCCACGGTTTGGTAGCGCCGTTCGGACTGTTTTTGCATGGCGCGTTCTACAATGGTGATTAAGGTTTGCGGCAGGGTGGGGTTGAGTGCATGGAGATCAGGCAGGGGGGCGCTGATTTGTTGATCTAAAATGGCCTGGGTGGTGTCGCCTTTGTAGACAGGCTGCCCGCTGATCATTTCAAACAGGACGGCGCCCAGGGCGTAGATGTCGGTGCGATAGTCGATGGGTTTGCCTTGGGCCTGTTCTGGCGACATGTAGAGGGCGGTGCCCAGGGCGGCTTCGCTGCCCAGGTCGTTGAGTTTGCGGCCCACCATTTTGACGATGCCAAAGTCCATGAGGATTGGCTCGCCCAGCAGGTTGATCATGACGTTGGCCGGTTTGATGTCGCGGTGGATCATGCGCCTTTGGTGGGCGTAATCGACGGCGTCGCACAGGTTGATGGCGATGCGCACAATTTCGGTGAGGGGCAGGTGCATGTTGGCTTTGTGCAGCGCCGCCAGTTTTTGGGCCAGGGTTTCGCCAGGAATGAATTCCATGACGATGTAGTAGCTGCCCTCTTCCCGCTTGAAGTCGTAGACACGCACGATGTTTTGATGGCGTAGTTGAGCAACGGCCGTTGCTTCTTGCTCAAATTGCTGCACGAATTCCGGTTTTTGGGTGAGGTGAGGATGGATAATTTTGACGGCGACGTCACGTTTGAGGTTGCTGTCTACGGCGCGATAGATTGAAGACATGCCCCCGCGGCCCAGCAGTGATTCGATTTTGTATCGACCGCCAAGAACTTGACCGATCCAGGATTTGGGTTTTTGCGTCATTTCTCGACTCCGCTATGATGGGCGGCAGCGATTTGGATTCCCATACAATGTTGACGCAGGAATTGGCCCACTGCTCCTGCGAATGCTCCAATTTAAAGGTGACAGGATTATACCATGCAACGGCCGTTTTTCCATTCACGCAAAATAGGGTACGGGCGCAATCCGTTTGGGGCGCTGACGGATGAGGAGTGGGCGGCTGTAGCGGTGCTGCCGCCAAAAGCGGCGCAGGCTTTGGAGTCTGGTTTTGCGCATTTGCAGCTTTTAGGACCGATGGGAGTAGGCAAATCGACGGCGCTGCTGGCTATGCAGGAGGTTTTTAAGGAGGCAGGGCGGCAGGCAGTGTATGAGTATCTGCCTCTTGGAAAGCGGCGTTTTGACACGGAAACGGCCGTTTTAGACGTGTTTCTGTTGGATGAGGCGCAGCGCCTGTCGTGGCGGCAGCGGCGCAGATTGGTGGGTGGGGCGGGAAACGGTCGTTTGCAGCTCATCTTGAGCAGCCACGAAGACCTGAGCCACATATTTGCGCAGAAGGGATTGGTTCTCACCAGTGTGGATCTGGCGGGGGAGATGACGGTGGGGTGGGTAACGGCCGTTCTCGACACCCGTCTCGCTTATTTTGCCCTGCCTGACCAGCCCCACGCCATCCTGTCAGACGACGCCGTCCACTACCTTTGCCATCGTTTTGGCGACAACTTGCGCCAGATGGAATACTTCTTATATGAGGTCTGGCAGCGCCTCGACACACCGGAGCTGGTCACGCGGCAAACCCTGGAAAGCCAGTGAGTTTGCGCCGCCGCTCAAGTTGTTTCGGGCAGGCGGGGTCTCATCACAAACTGTGTGCTGCCCCGGATATCGACTCCCCAGGCCACGTCGATATCGACCATGATTTCCCAGACGATGCTGACGTAATGCCCTTCATAGCTCCAGGGATCGTTTGGCAGCAAAAACTCAAATTCAAAGCTGTTGGGCAGCCCGGCGCGCAGCGCCCCTTTATGCAGCGCCACGTTTTCCACTTTTTCCTGAAAACGCGTACCGCGCCCTTCCGTATGCCAGATTAGTTGAGCAGTCACCTGCTTACAGTTGATGTCACTGTCTGTAAAAATGGTGGCTCGTCCTTTCAACCAACTGCCTGGTTGAAACAAAGCGTCGCTTCCGGCATATTCCTCATTGAATACTTGAATGTCAATGTCTGTTTTAGCCATAAGGTTTAATTTCCGGCAAGACGGTCAATTCAAATTGTTCCACAAAATTGGGCAGTGAAGGAATATCGGCTTCAAACTTGAGAAACCATTGCAGAGAATTGCGCTTCACCTTTAAAGTGTGCATAGCATCCGGTGGAATTTGCAGAGAATAAGCCTGGCTGATCATATGTCCGCCCTGAAAATCGGCGCCTGGCTCTTCGTATTCATCCATGATGTGATCATGAGTCACTGTGGTGGTATCGGTGCCTCGTTGATAAGTTGCTGTTTCCCGGAATATGAGCTGAGTTTTCATCCAGTTGATGTGGATGCTGCGGGGAAAGGTGTGCTGGAAGCTAAAGCCAAATTCTTCTCCGGGGCGCAGTTCTGTTTGTGTCAACACAAAGTTTGGCTTGCCTACTTTGAAGCGGGTGTAGTAAGACATGAGGCCAAAGCCTGTCATGCCCAGGCCAATGAGAATAAACAACGAGATAAACAGGATACCCCATATATCCGGTTCGTTGATCACCATCATGAACAGAAAAAAGAGTGAAAATGCCGTCCAAAGCAGGCCAAAACCCAGCAAACAGCCGTGGGTGCTGCCTGTAGCCTGATCGGATTTGCGTGAATTACGAATTGTCATGGTTTTGATTGGTTGTGGCAGTGGTGTTAGTCAGTCCTTGGAAGAAACGAACTACACTCTCGCCTAATGCGGAAAGGAGATAACCACCTTCCTGAACAGTGATCACGGGAATGCCCAGGCTTTGAATCATCTTACCGATTTGGAAGAAACTCTCAGGTTCTAATTTGAAGCTGCCCATCGGATCGCCGTCCAGAGTGTCAAATCCCAACGACAGCACCAGGGTATCGGGCACGTAAAGCTGCACCTTTTTTAAGGCTTCGGCCAGGGCGTCTAGGTAGGGTCTTTCAGTGACGCCCCTGGGCAGGGGGAAGTTGAAGTTGTAACTGAGGCCGCGATTGGCGCCAAATTCATCGGCGTATCCCGAATAGTATGGGTATTCGTAGAGCGGATCGGCGTGTAGGGAGCAGACCAGCACGTCGGAACGGTGGTAGAAGATGTCCTGAGTACCGTTGCCATGATGGCAGCCAATATCCAGAACCGCGACGCGGCGGCCTTGCTGCACTAGCCAGTTGGCGGTGATAGCTGCATTATTCAGGTAGCAGTGTCCGCCAAAATAATTGGCCCCGGCATGATGCCCGGGTGGGCGACAGAGGGCGTAGGTAAATTTTTCGTTGCCCACGGAAACAAGGGCGGCGGCGCTTAAGGCGGTTTGTGCGCTCCAATACGCGGTCTCCCAGGTATGCTTGAGGATGGGGGAACGCAGATCGTAAACGTAAGCCCCTAGCTGTCCGTACAGCGAACGGGATTTTCGGGGTGGTTTTTTATCTAAAATGAAGGCGTGGGGCAGGGCTACATCCAGGCCAAATTCTGTTTTGACGCGGTCGTAAGCGTCTTGCAGGAGGTTTAACATGCCATATTCGTGGATGAGATCGATGGGTTCGGCGCCGAAGTTGCCGGGCGGGGTGATGTTACCCAGGTTGGCCTGGCGGACTGCTTCATGCAGGATTCGACCGCGTTGAGCTATCTCGCACAAATTTTGATTGTGTTGTGGCCTGTCTGTTTTGTGCAGGTTGGCTGGATCGTGCTTGACGTGGTCCGGGTTATAAAAAATATGCATGTTTTACCGATATAGGTCCATGACTTGAGTACTATCTTGTTTCTATTATAAACCTCAAAACGTTATAAATGCCAGTGCTTTAGACAACGGCCGTTGATCCCCCCCTTCTATTATCGCCAGCCGCCGCTAAACGGCCGTTCTCCAAACGAGAAACCGAGTGCGCCCCGCCAAAGTAAATACTGCGGGTGGACCAGCGGTTCACCGGGTAACCCCATGCTTCCAATTGATCCATTGCCGCCGGATCGTAGCCGTGTTCGCATTGCAAAACGCCGTTTTCCAGGTGAACTCTGGCGTTGTTGACAGTGTCGTGCAGCGACAGCCTGAAGTCGAGCAAGTTGCTGAGCACTTGCAGAATAGCGCTGCGGATACGCTCGCTGCCGCCGCTGCCCAGGACCAGGCGCGTCTGCCCGTTTTTGAGCACGATGACCGGCGTCATCATGGTGGGGATGCGCTGCTTTGGCGGGCGGGTGTGGAAGCCTTGGGGATGCAGGTCAGCTTCGCCCAGGATATTGTTGGGGATGTAACCGGTACCGGGAACCACATAACCGGCAGACTCGCCGGCAGTAGTGGTGAGGCTGACAGCCAGGCCATCACCGTCGATGATGCTGAGGTGGCTGGTATTTCCGCCGCCTTTTTTCTCAGGAATGCCGGAGGAAGGCTGCCCGCTTTGCAGGGCAGTTTCAATTTCTTGCCGGTATAAGTTGACGTGACGGCTGCTCAGAAACCGGTCCATAGCTTCTGGTGTGGGCAGGTGTTCGCTGTCATGGTCCCAGCGCGGACGGGCGCGAGCGGTGGCCGTCATGACTTCGTAGAGCAGGCGCAGGTGGGCGGCTGACCCATGTTCATGCTGCGCCATGTCGAAATGGGCCAGCAGTTGGAGCGTGAAGGCGGTGAGGACGCCGCCGGTGGAACTGGGGGGCGGCAGCAGCAGTTCGTATTCTCGATAGGGCAGGCGGATTGAGCTGTGGATGCCGACTGTGTAGGTTTCCAGGTCGGCGGCGGTGAGCAGACCGCCGTTTTGTTGCTGGTCGGCGAGAATGGCCTGGGCTAAACGGCCGTTCCGGGCCACCATTTCACCTTCGTGGGCCAGATTGGTCAAGGTGTCTGCCAGGTGGGGGATAAACAGCCGTTCGCCCGCCTGGACAAGACGGCCGTTTTTGGCAAAAACAGCACGCATCCCGGCAGTGTGGGTGTAGAGTGGAGTCAGCAGGGCGCAGGTGTCTGCCTGAAACGGCTCCAACAAGACGCCTTCTCGCGCCAGTTTGATAGCTGGCTCCAACAGGACAGGCAGGGGAAGCCGCCC
>JAWOGU010000624.1:0-5839 GCA_046496595.1 Chloroflexota bacterium | reverse complement strand
CAATGACCTCATACGGTTCGGTCATAACACGCTCCCTATGCAAAATTTGCTCATTTTCCAAGGCTGGTTATACTAATTTGAAATAGGCAGGGTACTAATTCCCAATATTTTCTTCTCACTACAACATAATAATAGCTATATGGAAGGTAATTGCCCACAAAACTGGATAGCTTTTCGCTATCAAAAACAAGCTGGCAAAAGCAGCAATCTAATGATTACTGCCCCTTCTATATAACATCACCGCCGAGCATTTCACTGTTTTATCTATCAATTTAGGCTACAACGCAATCAGGGGAGCTGATGGATTTGTGGTTTGCATTTGCAGGAAAAGTCCTGCGAATGTGTTTTTTACCCATCCAAAAGCACACTTCTCAAGCGAGGATGGTTTGGCTTAGGCATTGCCAATATCCAGGCAGTGCGCCTTTTAAAAAGGAGGTGGCACGACCAACGACACACGAACAAGATTTTCCAGTTTAACCGAAGACAGTTCACATCAAATGAATCTCAAATATGGAGGAGAGACAACGTGAATAAAAAAACATTCGTGATTATGGCAGGTCTGTTATTGATGGTTATGGCGCTGGCTGCTTGCGGTGGCGGAGAGACCACCGTAGAGACGGTGACCGTAGAAGTGGAAGTAACCCGCATCGTCGAGGTTCCGGCGGCAGGTGACGTAGCAGCCCCGGCTGTGGAAGGCGCGACACTGCAAGCTGTACGCAGCCGTGGGACTGTTAAGTGCGGCGGCAACCAGGCCGTACCTGGTTTTGGTTACATCAATCCCGACACCAACGAGTATGAAGGGTTCGATATTGATTTTTGTAAGGCTGTAGCCGCCGCTGCCTTGGGTGATGCCACTGCCTTTGAAATTCGGCCGACCACCGCCAATGAACGTTTTCCCGTGCTCCAGTCTGGGGAAATTGACGTGCTCATCCGCAACACCACCTGGACCTTGAGCCGTGATACGCAGTTGGGCGCAGATTTCCAACCGACTACTTTCTTCGATGGGCAGGGCATGATGGTGCGCAAAGACAGCGGCATTACCACCCTCGCCGGCCTGGAAGGCGGCACCATTTGTGTGCAATCTGGCACGACGACGGAAAAGAATCTGGCTGACGTGTACCGTGGTTTGGGCGTAGCGATTGAACCGGTTGTCTTTGATGACGCCGACAAGACCCGTGAAGCCTATGACGCCGGGCAGTGTGATGGCTTTACCACGGACAAATCCGGCCTCGTTTCCCAACAAATCTTGTTAGCCGAACCGGATGCCCACGTCATTCTGGAAGAAACGATGTCGAAAGAACCGCTTGGCCCCATGACTCGTCATGGTGATAACAATTGGGGCGACATTGTGATGTGGACGGTAAACTGCACGGTTCAGGCTGAAGAGCTGGGTATTGATTCCACCAATGTAGACAGCTTCCTGGGCGGCGACGATCCGGTTATTCAAAATGTGCTGGGTGAAACCGGCGATTTGGGCGCTGGCATGGGTGTGGGTAATGATTTCTGCTACCAGGTGATTAAGCAGGTGGGCAACTATGCTGAAATTTACAACCGCAACCTGGGACCAGACACCCCGTTTGATCTGGTTCGTGGTTTAAACACAGTTTGGACCGAAGGCGGGCTGCTGTATTCTCCACCGTTCCGTTAGTCCGTAGATTTGTAAAGCGAATCAGCACAACGCATTGTTGTGCTGATTCGCTTTTTCTGTGAGTGTACAGCCTTTCGGCAAGTTCAAGGACCACTTGTCGAAGCCTGAGCCTGTCGAAGCCCGGCTCAGGCAGCACCCTTTATCGTTCGAGAAAGAGGTATTTGTTATGGCTGAACTAAGCCCTACTCCTCGAAAAAAACAGGATTCGATTCCCTTTTGGCGTGATGGGCGCGTTATTGGCGTGGTGGCGCAGATCGTTTTTGTGGTGCTGGTGCTGTTGGGGGCCGGCTGGATTCTGGGCAATGTCAATGACAACATCGGCGCGTTAGGTTCGTTTCGCTGCCCTGACGGCACGGAAAGTTTTAGCTGCGGCTTTAATTTTTTGGGGATTGACGCCCAGTTTGACATTTCTGAAAGCATGATAGCGTATGATCCCAGTGATTCGTATGCGCGGGCGATGGCTGTGGGCGCGTTGAATACGCTGAAGGTTTCTGTTTTTGGCATCTTTTTTGCCACGCTTTTGGGGACTTTTGCGGGTATTTCACGGTTATCAACGAACTGGCTGGTGAGTAATGTGGCGAAATGGTATGTGGATTTTTTCCGCAACACGCCGTTGTTGTTGCAATTATTTTTCATTTATTTTGGCGTGATTTTGCTGCTGCCAGGCATCAGGCAGGCGATTCAGCCTTTGGGAATGCCTGTTTACCTCAGCCAGCGCGGCTTTAATTTGCCGGGAGTGGTGTTTTTATCATCAGCGCGTATTTTGTTTTTGTTTTTGTTTGCGGCGCTGATGGTAGTGATCATCATTTGGGTGCTGCTGGGGATGCGCGAACAGCGGGTGGGTCGCAGTTTAAATCGCAGTTTGTGGGCGGCGCTTGCTTTTGTGGTAGTGATGGTGACGGGATGGTTTGTGGCAACGGCCGTTCCCAGCAGTCAGGCGATTTTGGTGAGTGACACCCTGCCCATTGCTTCGTTTGCAGATATTCCCGATGTGATTGCGGGCAGGCTGGGGATTGAGGATCTGGCGCTGTTGGAAACGGCCGTTACCACAGGCCAGATCGAACCAGACGCACTCAATGAAGCGGCGCTGACTGCCTGCGTCGTCGGGAGCAGTCCGGCTGAAACCAATCTGGTCAACCAGTTGGTCGCTGAGGATGTGCCGTATCGCATGGTGCGCAGCAACCGTATAGACCAGGCAGTACGCGCCTTTGCCAGGGGTGACTGTGAACTGGTAGTGGATCGGCGCGGCGCGCTGGCTGCTTATCAAACTACCCTGGAAAACGGCAGCCAATTCGCTCTGATAACCATCGAGGAAACACCCCTGCGGCTTTCCATTCCGCGTATTGAAGGGTTGAATTTCCAGGGCGGCATCAAGATGACGCCCAGTTTTGCCGCCATTTTGATTGGCCTGGTGCTTTATACCGGAGCCTTTATCGCCGAAATTGTGCGGGCCGGGATGCAGTCCGTGCCCAAGGGGCAGACGGAGGCGGCGCGGGCTTTGGGCCTGTCTGAATCGCAGCGGCTGCGGCTGGTGATTTTGCCCCAGGCGCTGCGCGTGATCATCCCGCCGCTGACCAGCCAATACCTGAATCTAGCGAAGAACTCGTCGCTGGCGATTGCGGTGGGCTTTGCCGATATGTGGGCCGTTTCTTACACAACGCTCAATCAGTCGGGGCGGGCGGTGCAGGTGTTTATCATTGTGATGGCTGCTTACCTGACCTTGAGCCTGTTTATTTCGTTTTTGCTGAACTGGTATAACCGGCGGATTTCTCTGGTGGAGAGGTAAACATGACCATACAACCCCAAAACCTGTCTTCCCCTACATCGGCGCCTCAGATCCATTTTGATTTACGCCGTTTTGTGCGCGAACACATTTTACGAAGCTGGCTGCTGGCTGTGTGGCTGGTGGCGCTGACGTATGTCACGGCCGTTTATACCTGGGGGCAACTGCAAACGGCTGCTCTGGTAACGGCCGTTGTCATCCTCCTCTGGGCCATCACCCTAAGCCTCACCGTTTACAACGAACTGCGCCACAAACACAACACACTCACCTTGTGGCTCAAAGCCAATCTCTACAGTTCCATTACCAACGTCTTACTCAGCCTGCTGCTGACGCTCCTTATTCTGGCCGGGATTCGCGCTTTCTTTGACTATGCTTTTGTGCGCGCCAATTTTTCTTCCGATCTGGTCGTGGTGGCGCAGTGGCAGGCCCAACTTGAGGCAGCCGGCGTGGAAACGGGCGCCAATTGGGGAGCAGTGGTGGACAACATGCGCAACATGCTGGTCTTCCGCTATCCCCGCGAAGAAACCTGGCGGATTTATGCCGCTTTGGCTTATCTGGGCGCTTTGCTGCTGGTCAGCCTGGTGGTGTATTCGCGCGAGCGCTTCCGCCACACCCCCATTCGCCGCATCACGACCATTTTGTGGCTGCTGGCGCCGATTCTTACCTTTAGTTTGCTGCTGGGAGTGGCAGTTGAGCCGGAACTGGTGGCAGAAACGCTGATCGAATCTGTGATTACCCTGGTTGTGTTTGGCGGCCTGTTCTTCTTTACCAAATGGGTGACAAAACGTTTCCCCGTCACGGGTATTGGCCTGTTGATGGGCCTGGTATGGGTGGCGATGATCGCGGGCACGCTGTATGTGATGGTGGGCAATTTCACCGTCAGGCTGAACCCGGATCAATCCTGGGGTGGTTTGCTGCTGACGATGATCATCGCGGTGTTTGCCATCGTGGCTTCGTTCCCCCTGGGCGTGATGCTGGCGCTAGGCCGCCGCAGCCAGATTCGGGGCGTACCGGCGTGGTTGACTTACGGAACGGCCGTTCTCCTCACCGTCTATTTCCTCATCACCAGCACCCTGGACGGCCTGCGCGATCCCGTCAATTTCTTTGCCATCTTGCTGGCGCTGTGGCCCTTGCTCATTCCGCTAGTGGCGTATCTCTTCCAAAAATACTTCAAGGGGAACGTCGTCGCCGCCTTTTGCACCCTCTACATCGAAATGATACGCGGCGTGCCCTTGATTACCGTGTTGTTCATGTCCATCATCCTGTTCCCCATCTTGCTGCCCCAAGGTATGGAAATTTTAAGCACCTGGCGCGTGATGGCCGCCGCCGCCCTATTTGCCGCCGCCTACCTGGCGGAAAACGTGCGCGGTGGACTACAAGCCATTCCCAAAGGGCAATATGAAGCCGCCGACTCCATTGGCTTAAATACCTTCCAGAAATACCGTCTTATCATTCTGCCCCAGGCCATTCGGGTCGTCATTCCGGCGATTGTGGGCCAATTCATTGGCCTGTTCAAAGATACCACCCTGATTGCCATCGTGGGGCTGGTGGAATTTTTGGGAGTGGCAAACTTGATTTCCGCCCAGACAGACTGGCTGGGCGTGCGCCGCGAACCATACATTTTCCTGATGCTCATCTATTTCGCCGGCAGTTGGGTGATGGCGGCTTCCAGCCGGCGCATGGAACGGCAGCTTGGCGTAGGCCAGAGATAGAACTGTTCCCGGCTGGATGGCGCGGCCTGAAGAGACAGCCACGGCCAGGACATCAAAGAGGTAAATCATGACAATAACATCTTCCCCAATCGAAAAAACAAGATCAACCAAAACGACAGAAGAAGTGATCGTCTGCCGGAACGTGACAAAATGGTATGGTGATTTCCAGGCGCTGCGCGGCATCAGCCTGACGGTGACACAGGGCGAAGTGATTGTGATTCTGGGGCCATCCGGCTCCGGTAAATCGACGTTTATTCGCTGCCTCAACCGCCTGGAGGAACATCAGGAAGGCGAAATTATTGTCGCCGGCACCACCTTAAACTACGACGTGCGCCACATTGCCGAAATTCGGCGGGAAGTGGGCATGGTGTTCCAACAGTTCAATCTGTTTCCGCACCTGACGGTGTTGGAAAATGTAACCCTGGCGCCCATCCACGTGCGCAAATGGCCGCGGGAGCAGGCGGTTGAACGGGCCATGAACTGGCTGACGCGGGTGGGCATCCCCGAACAGGCCAATAAATATCCGGGGCAGCTCTCCGGCGGGCAGCAGCAGCGCGTGGCGATTGCCCGCACCCTCACCATGGAGCCGGACATCCTGCTGTTTGATGAACCCACGTCCGCCCTGGACCCGGAAATGATCAAGGAAGTGCTGGACGTGATGCGCGACCTGGCGACGGCCGGTTATACGATTCTGGC
>JAWOGU010000590.1:0-3625 GCA_046496595.1 Chloroflexota bacterium | reverse complement strand
GGGCCAAACAGCGTGTATGATGACGGGGCGCCTACCCTGCCCGATTACGTGTTGACCAGCGGCGTACCCGTGTTGGGTATCTGTTATGGAATGCAGCTTCTTTCTTACCGGCTTGGCGGCGCCGTGGGGCACAGTCCAAAACGAGAATACGGCCCCGCCTCGCTGGAAATTGATGAGCCTGATAATCCGCTCTTCCACACCTGGCAGCCAGACACAGAAACCTGGCTGGCCGACCCACAAGCGCCATTAAGCAGTCAAAACTCGCAGCAGGTATGGATGAGTCATGGGGATAAGGTTGAATCGCTGCCGCCTGGCTTCCATCCCATTGCCCACACGAGCAATTCGCCATTTGCGGCGGCGGTTGATCCTGAACGCAGGGTTTATGCGGTGCAGTTTCATCCGGAAGTGGTGCACACGCCTCAAGGCAAAGTGGTGCTGGAAAATTTTGTGCGCCGAATTTGCGGCTGCAGGCCGGATTGGACGCCGGCTAACTTTATCGACGAACAAATAGCGGCTATCCGGCAGCAGGTAGGCCAGGGGCGCGTAGTGCTGGGCTTGAGCGGCGGCGTAGATTCGGCGGTGGCGGCCGGGCTGATTCACAAGGCGATTGGCGAACAGTTGATCTGTATTTTTGTAGATCATGGCATGATGCGCAAACATGAAGCGCTGCAAGTGATCGAAACCTTTGGCCGCGAGCAGGGCATGAATTTGATTGCCGTGAATGCGGTGGAAGAGTATCTGGAAGCGCTGGAAGGTGTGACGGAACCGGAACGAAAGCGCAAAATTATCGGCGAGAAGTTTGTGCGCATTTTTGAGCGTGAAGCCAACAAGCTGGGGCAAATTGATTTCCTGGCGCAAGGGACCATTTATCCGGACGTGATTGAAAGCGCGGGCAAGGACAAAAAAGACGCCCACGTCATCAAAACTCACCACAACGTGGGCGGGCTGCCGGATGATATGGCGTTTGAACTGGTGGAGCCGCTGAAACTTCTCTTTAAGGATGAAGTACGCCGCCTTGGCACGGAACTGGGCCTGCCGGACAGCATCGTCTGGCGGCAGCCGTTTCCGGGGCCGGGGTTGGCGATTCGCTGCTTGGGCGAGGTGACCTGGGAGCGGCTGGAGCGGCTGCGGGAGGCGGACGCTGTATTTGTAGAGGAGCTGCGCCGCGCCGGGATGCTCAGGGTGGGCACACAGCAGTCGTTTGCGGTGCTGCTGCCGGTGAAGAGTGTGGGCGTGATGGGCGATGGACGTACCTACGAGGAAGTGATTGCGCTCAGAGCCGTCACCACGGAAGACTTTATGACGGCCGATTGGGCGCGACTGCCATATGACTTGCTGGCGCATGTCAGCCGCCGTATTGTGAATGAGGTAGCGGGCGTCAATCGGGTGGTGCTGGACATTACCTCGAAACCGCCGGGCACCATTGAATGGGAGTGATGTGCAACCCGTTACCGAATCCGTGCGTATTAGAGGATAGTTAACATTTATTTTTGGCGAAACGGCCGTTACCCTTTCGCCCCCATCAGTAACCAAACTATTCACTGAACACAGATCACTGAATACTTTCCTTTGGAGGGAAACATGGATTACGGAAACATTATCACTCGCGCCTGGAACATCACCTGGAACAACAAATTCCTCTGGGTGTTAGGTTTTTTAGCGGCGCTGACCAGCGCCGGCAGCAACAGCAATTCATTCCAGCAGTCGTATAATCAAAGCGATTTTGCCAATAACCCTGAGTTATTTATGGCGATTGGCGCAGCGGTCATGGTTTTGACCTGCGTTTTTATGATCATCGGCCTGATTTTGTGGCTGCTGAGCATCGCGGCGCGCGGCGGCTTGATCGATGGTGTCAATCGCATTGACGATGGCGAACAGATGACGTTGAAGCAAGCTTTTTCGGCCGGCTTCAAGTCTGTTTGGCGGCTGATTGCCGTTTATATTTTGGCCTATTTACCGCTGATCATTATTAGCATCGTCGTGGGTATCATCGCCGTGATGGCGATTGGCGGCGCTGCGGCGATGGGCAGCATGATGCAAAATCCTCCAGACGAAGCAGGGGCGGCTTTGATCGGCAGCCTGGGTCTGTTGGGGATGTGCCTCTGCCTTGTCGTTTGCGCCCTGATTCCGCTGACCATTGTCCTCTCCTTCATTGCCGAGTTTGCCGTCCGCGGCGTGATGATTCAAAACATTGGCGTTTTAGATAGTCTGAGCCATGGCTGGCGCATTTTCAAGGAAAATCTGGGACCGGTGATTATTTTGTCGCTGCTCCTGCTCGTGATTAGCATCATGGTAAGTTTTGTATTGGGGATAATTATGATTCCTCTGTCCCTGATGCTTTTCGCCCCAACCTTTATCTCGCTTTTCAATGATGGTATGCTCAACGGTTTACAAATTGTTTACGCAGTCGGCAGTTCATTGCTGTTGGCGGTTGTCGGCGCGGCGCTGATGGCAGTGGTGCAAACCTGGAGTTCAGCGGTGTGGACGCTGGCCTACAAAGAGTTTACCGGCAAAAAACCAGACGTTGTGCCTGTGGAAAAGCTGGCTTAGTTAAACGGCCGTTGGTAACATTCTCATACGTCAAAAAAACAGGGCGCACAGCAGTGCGCCCTGTTCACATCTAACTTATGGATTTTGGTCTTCTTCTTTCTCGTTCCTGGCGGCTGATGTGGCGGCATCAATTTTTGTGGGCGCTCGGCTTCCTGCCCGGCGTCACCCACGTGCTTGGCGCTTTGCTGCGCCATTGGCTCGTCGATTATGTGCAGGACGATTTGCTGCCCATTTTTGCGGACGCCAATCCTGAAGCACTCTTATTTGCCGAGGAGCTGCCCTTTGTGCAAGAGTTGCTGGCGGAATTTTTTCGGGGTGAGGTCCTGATCATAGGCGCGATCTGGCTGTTTCTGGCGCTGATCGTTTTTTGGGTCATCTTCACGCTGACAGAGGCCGCTATCATCACCGCCGCCCTGCATTTGGAGGCGGGACGTCCTATCACTTTAGGGCAGGCGCTGGCCCTTGGCTGGCAGTTTGTGGGCAAATTTATTGCCATCGACGCCCTGGTCTTTTTTCCCTGGTTTATGCTGGCGCTGACGGCGATGATCCTGGGGCTGGTGGTACTGCTGGGCGCGGTGGGTCTGACCACCCAGGGAGCAGCGGTAGAGACGGTCATGGGGGCGATGCTGGCCGGTTTTGGCTGCGTCTCGCTGCTGGGCTGTTTGCTCGCGCCGCTGGCCTTTGTGACGATGCAGTTCCGCACGCTGGCCTTTCGGGATTTTGCCGTATTCGGCGGCTCTATTCGCGGCAGTGTGCGGCGCACCTGGCAGGTTGTGCGGGCCAACGTGGCGTCGGTGATCATTTTGATTGCCATCCTATGGGGTGTGGACTACATGTTTGGCATGGCGACGAGTTTTATTACCGTGCCGCTGGGGGCGGTAACGGCCGTTTCCTTTTTCAACGGCGCTCCCACCTTCGGCAGCAGCCTGACCAGTTTTCTGAGCCTCGCCGTCACCTTGCTGCTGGCGATTCCTAAAGCGCTGCTGTTCGTGTACATCGGCGTGGCCTGGACGTTGGCCTACCTGGAACTCGCGAAAAATCAAGACGGTAAGATTGATGCGTGAAGCGTGATGCG
>JAWOGU010000542.1:0-6784 GCA_046496595.1 Chloroflexota bacterium | reverse complement strand
GACAGGCTCAGACCTCGTTGTCCCAGAAGATACCAAAATAGACCGGCAGCTTCATTTTTGGCAGTCTTCTGGTTATTTTTAGGGCTGTCGCCAGTGTTGGTGACGGGAGCCAGATTGAGTACCACGCAGGCTATTGGCATGCAGCCGGTGTTGTATTTGTTTCCGGCGCTGGCTTTGCGTCAGGGCGCGTTGTGGCTGGCGGCGCGCAACAACCGCTGGGCGCGTTGGGCGTTTGCCGCCGCGCTGCTCCTGGTGATCGGCACGGCCGTTCTCAGCTTTCAGCGCTATTTCAACATGTGGCGTAATCAGCCGGAAGTGCGCGTGGAATATGAAACGACGCTGGTGACGGCGATGCATTATCTAAACGAATACGGCAGCGGTAAAACGGCCGTTTCCACCATCACCCCCCATCCGGTTCACAGCCCCGCCGTCGCCGCCATGATTTTACATAATCCGGCAGTCGAGTTGGCCTGGTTTGACGCCCGGCACAGCCTGCTGCTGCCCGCCGGTGAGAGCAGCACAGTGGTCATTCCCGGCTTCACGCCGCTAAATGCCGCCCTGGAACCCTATTTTAAAACGGCCGTTCTCGCCGGCAGCCTGCCCCTGCGCGAAACCGACCTGGACCGGCCGCTTGATTTTTACCGTCTGAATAACCAAGAGACACAAGCGCTGTGGGCAGGCCGCTTTACCAGCGGTGAACCGGTGACCTTTGGTGAAAACGCGCGCTTTTTAGGTTACGATCTGCACACGCCCACCGCCAAACCGGGAGATGTGATTTCCATAGCAACCTGGTGGCAGGCAGAACGGCCGTTTGCCGACGGTGTGCTTTTCACCCAACTGTTGGGGGCGGACGGGCTGCCACTGGCCCAAACCGACCGGCTCGACGCGCCCAGCGCCTTATGGCGCACAGGCGACCAGTTCATCCAACTACACCAGTTCACCCTGCCCGAAACGGCACTGCCTGGAGCCTACGACCTCATCATTGGCTTGTATGCCTGCCCGGAATCTTGCCCCGAGCAAACGCCGCCGCAGCGTCTATCTGTCCAGGCAGAAGTGAATGACATGGACTATCTGCCTCTGACGACACTGACGGTAACTGAGAAATGATCCAAAATAACCGCACCGAAATTATCCTCATTGTAGCCATCACGCTCTGCGCCTTTGGCCTGCGCCTGTGGCAGCTAGACAGCACCCCGCCCGGCTGGCGCGACGATGAACTGATCAACTCCCTGGTCATTTCGCAGCACGTGCTGGACGGCGAATGGGCGCTCTACTTCCCGGACGCCTCCGGCCACGAGGCGCTTTACCACACCCTGAACGCCGCATTTCTGCACCTGTTTGGGGCCACGGTCTGGGGCATCCGCTATCTCTCCGTGCTGCTGGGCACGCTGGCGATCCCGCTGACCTACCTGTTGGGCAAAAAGTTGTTTGGTCCCACCGTGGGTCTGGTGGCTGCCGCCGCATTGGCCGCCAGCTTTTGGGCGCTGATGTATTCACGCATCGGCCTGCGCCACATCACCATGACGCCGCTGACGCTGGCGGCTTTTTACTTTTTCTGGCGCGGGTTTGAGGCCAAAGATCAAAGATTGAAGATGAAAGAGTGGCGTTTTGCTTTTAGTCCATCGGCAAGTTCAGGACAGGTTCTTCAATCTTCAATCTTTAATTTTTCCGTTTCAGCCGTTTTTATCGGGCTTACCTTCTACACCTATTTTGCCAGCCGGGGACTTCCGCTCATTTTGGCGGCGTTTGTGGGATATGCGGCGCTGACGGCGTGGCCGCTGATCAACGATAAATGGCGCGGGCTGGTCTGGTTGTTTGGGCTGGCGCTGCTGCTGGCGCTGCCGTTGTTCATCACGCTTGGGCAGCAGCCGGAAGCGGAAGCGCGGGTAGGTGAACTGGCGGTGCCGCTCATCGCGGCCCGCGCCGGCGACTTTGGACCACTGCTAGCGCACGTTAGCATTACGTTGGGCATGTTCTGGCACAGCGGCGACGGCGAGTGGCTCTATAACATTCCCGACCGACCGGTTCTCACTGCGGCAGCGGCGGTTTTCTTTTGGCTGGGGGTGGTGGTAACGGCCGTTCTCACCTTCATCCCTCTCTGGCACACCCTGCGGCGCTGGCTGAAAAAGCAGCCCGCCCGCCCTGCTAAAAAGGTGGAACTGGCGAGCGCCTTTTTGCTGCTCTGGTGGCTGGCTGGCATTTCACCCGCTTTTATCAGCGTGCCGCCTGCCAGTTTAGGCCACACCATTGTGGCGCAGCCGGCTGTGTTTCTGCTGGCGGCGGTCCCCCTCGGGTTTCTGGAGATTGGAGATGGGAGATGGGGGCGGCGCTGGCAAAAGTCTCTTGTGGCTGCCCTCGGTCTATTGCTTGTGGTCAGCATTGCTGCCCGGGATTGGCCCGATTACTTCCAAAATTGGCCGGAACGGGGCATGGTGCGCTTTTTATATCGGGCGGATTTGCACGAACTGGCAGGTTATGTCAATGAAAACGAAGCATTGACTGATTTTGGCGTAACCAGCTTGCTGGCGGGTCCCTGGGATCAACAGGCGTTTGCTATCACTTTAAAACGTGACACAGTTCGTCCACGCTGGTTTAATGCTGAACGTGCGGTACTGCTGAAACCTTCAGTGAGCTTTACCGGCTACCCAGAAACAACCTCTGCCTTTGCTGACGCCTTCCAACCTACAGCCGATAAGGTTAAGGTAGGTGGCTACACTTTGACTCATATTGACTACACGCAGGGAAGCGACGAACCGCATTGTTTTGAGAATGGGTTGTGCCTGGAAACGGCCGTTTACCACCCCGATTCACAAACGCTGGATCTCACCTGGCAGGTCAGCCGGGCGCTGGATTTGCCTGAGTTTGAGCTGATCAGCAATCCGCCGCCGCCGGGCGTGTATGCCGGGCCGCGCCTGCTGGTATTTGCCCAACTGCTGAACGCGGACGGCAGTTTCCTGATGGGCGACGATGGTCTGTGGGTGGACGTTTATTCCTTGCAGCCGGGCGACGTGTTTAAGCAGCAGCACCGGTTTGCAGGGATGGATGTGGGGGCGGAAACGGCCGTTTTTGGCCTGTATGATCCCATGACCGGCGTCCGCATTTTGACCGAATCGGGCGAGGACCACGTCAAAATAGCGTTTCAGTAAAAATCTGCGTCATCTGCGCAATCTGCGGATAATCTTGATATGGACACCGACGAACTAGAAAAAGCCCACCAACTCAGCAAACGCGGCATCCTCGTGGTGCTGGCGCTTTTTGTGATGCTGGCGGTCTCGGCCAGCATCATCAATCCACTGCACGAAGCGACCGACGAACTGCGCCATTACCGTTTTGTGCGCCATATTGTGCAGGAAGGCTCGCTGCCGGTGCAAGGCGCAACGGCGTGCAGCGCACAGGGCCATCACCCGCCGCTGTTTTACGGACTGGCGGCTGTGGCCACGTTTTGGGTCGATACGGGGCAAGAGGTGTGCGCCGAACCGGCCGGGAATCCGTTTTGGGCCTACCGCTATTGGGAAGTGGGCCGCGACAACAAAAATCAATACCTGCACACCGCGGCGGAACGCTTCCCCTGGGCGGGCGAGGCGTTGGCTGCCCACCTGTCCCGCTTTGTGAACGTGGCGCTGGGGGCGGCAACCGTGTACCTGACGTGGCTGATTGGCCGGGCGGTGTGGCCGAAACGGCCGTTGCTGGCCCTGGGCGGCGCGGCCTTCATCGCTTTCAACCCTATGTTTGTCTATATGAGCGGGGCGATCAACAACGACGTGATTGCCGCCCTGAGTGGGGCGGCTGTCACCCTGGCGTGTGTGCGTCTTGTAACGGACGAAAACGGCCTGAGCCGCCGTTGGGGACTCGTTTTGGGCTTGTTGTACAGTCTGGCGCTGATGAGCAAGTTTAACCTGGCGGCCATTGCCCTGCCGATAGCTGTGGCCATGACCTGGGTGGCCTGGCGCAAGAAGCAGTGGCGGCTCTGGCTGGAAATGGTCTTGATCATTGGCGGCGTCACCCTGCTGCTGACAGGCTGGTGGTTTGTGCGCAACCAACTTCTTTACGGCGAACCGACAGGCGTGCAAAAGCTGACCGAACTGTGGGGTGTGCGCAATCCGGCGGATAGTTTTGGGCTGGCTGTGTATGAACTGCCTTATGTGTGGACCAGTTTATGGGGACGATTTGGTTATGGACAGGTGCCGCTGCCGGAAGCGATTTACACCGGACTGCGCTGGCTGGCGCTGCTGGCGGCGCTGGGTTATCTGATCCCCATTGTGCGGCGGCAGGCAGCGGAGTTGAAGGCGGCGACGGCGCCGCTGCTGATTTTGGCGTTGAATGTGGCTGTCTTTTCCGCAGTCGTTTTTAATTATTTGCTGATCAGTCCGGCGGGTCCGATGGGGCGTTTTTTCTTTCCGGCGCTGCCGGCGCTGGCGGTGTTGATGTTTTATGGGCTGCGACAATATTTTTGGTGGGCGGGAAGCGACGTGCAGCGGGCAGACAAATGGTTGGCGGCGGCGGCGCATGTCGGCATGATAGGGCTGACGGTGACGGCGCTGTGGGGCTTTCTGCGACCGGCGTATGCCCAGCCTGTCAGTTTTGCGGCGAACAGCGCGCTGCCAAATGCCAGCGGAGCGCAGTTCGACAGTCTGGTGAAGCTGCGCGGGTATGAGGTGGAGGAAACGGCCGTTTCCCCTGGCGAGCCACTCGACATTACTCTGTATTGGGAGGTCACGGGAAAACCGCCGGGAAACTACATTTTTTTCGCACATCTGATTGATAATGACACGCGCACCCTGGTAGGGCAGCGAGATACCCATCCCGGCCTGGGAAATTTTCCCAGCAGCCAGTGGGAAGTGGGCGATTGGTTTGTAGAAAAATTACGGCTTTACGTGCCTGAAACCGCTTATTCACCGGCTGCCGCTCAGTTAAGCATTGGGTTTTATGCACCGGAAGGTTACCGGCTGGGCGTGAGTGAGGCTGACGGCGCTTTTGTGGGGGATGCCCTGGTCCTGGAAACGGTCACCATTGAGCCATCAGGCGCAGAAAACACGAATGAAATCAATGTTAATTTTAACAACAAGCTGAATCTGGTCAGTTATGCCTACAACAAACGGGTGTTTTCTCCTGGTGATGTGCTGGATGTACGGCTGCTTTGGGAGCCATTGACGACAACCCCCGGAGAGTTTGTGGTAAGCGTGCGGCTGCGTGATGAAACCGGTCAGGAAATTGCTATCGGCGACGGCCGTTTTCCAAATGAAAGCAGCGTGATTCCCTCATGGTCGCCGGGGCAGTTCATTGAAGACCGGCATTTGATCTATTTAGACCCCTCATATCCACCCGGCGTTTACAGTATTCACGTGCAGTTAATTGACACGAGCAAAAACGAAGCAGAAAATATCTTAGCCGAAGATGGACATGTCCTGGATAATCGCTTATCATTGTCCAGTATACGCATTGAAGACAATTAAGAACCTGGGTATCGGTCATTCCGTGAAACGATCTGCTTTGTGAATAATCAACCACACTATCGCATTCGAATTTATCTGATTTGGGGAACGCTGGCCTTATGCGCTGTGATGTATGTGGCGCTGCCGGTGATTGCCAGCCAGTGGGCCAGACAGCCGTTCCCCGGTTTTATGCGCGATCCGAATCTGGTGGTGTCTGATACGGGCAATAACAGTGGTTGGCCGGCCAAGTTGATGGCGCCGCCAATTGTTTACCCGGACCGGGTAACGGCCGTTAACGGCCATCCCCTCTCCTCCGCCGCCCAATTTGACGCCTACCTGCGCACTTTCCAGATCGGCGAAGAAATCGATCTGACTTTGACACAGCCCCAAAATTCCGCCATCCCTTCCGCGCAGACAGAGCCTGAACGCACCCAATCTGTACCGCTGATTTCATTCAGCGCCACCGATATGTGGAACTTCTTCTGGCTCTACTATTTTTGCGGTCTTGTTTTCCTTTTGATCGGCATCATCACCTTTTATCTACGAGCAAACACGACGCCGGCTCAAGTGATGGCTTTATTAGCGATCGTGGGCGCTGCGAGTACCGGCGCCATTTTTGACTTAAATACCACCCAGATTTTCACCCGCGTCTGGCTGACAGGCATGGCATTTATCGGCAGCGCCAACCTGCTGCTGGCCGTGCATTTTCCTTACAAGAATACGCAGTTTGCAAAACGGCCGTGGCTGAACTGGTTTATCTTTTTGCCCAGTTTTGTGGCGCTGCTCTGGGCGCAGTGGTGGTTATATTCCCCGTCTGATCCCTGGGCTTATGCCCTGACCTGGCGTGTGCTCTTCTTTTTAAACGGGGTGGGGATTGTGATTTCGTTGATCCTGCTCACTTACCGCAGTGTTAGCTCCCCTTCGCCGCTGGTCAGGCAGCAGGCCCGCGTTATTCTCATGGGAGCGGTGCTGGCCTTTCAGGGAATGATGGTGGTTGGCAAGACGCGTCGGTGCCAGCGCCATGGGTGGCTCCTTGTCACGTTCCTCGTCGGTTTCACCCCCGGATGCGGCGCTCGCCGGTGCTTGGCCCTCAGCCGCCAAGGCCCGCGCTTTCCAGTAGGCACGGCTGTCCTCCAAGTCGCGAATGCGCACCTGCGCCGCACGCAAGCGCTTCTGCCGCTCCAGCGCCTTGGCTCTCCAGCGGTCGCGCGCGTCGCGAAACAGACGGAGCAGCCGGGACATGGGAGTCTTCAGATCGTTCATGCGCGTCGAACCTCGGATCGGATGCCCGCCACGTTGGGCGCAGCGGTGTGCTCACAGATCCAAGAATTGTCTGTGGTTCAGTCCGCTTC
>JAWOGU010000518.1:0-5354 GCA_046496595.1 Chloroflexota bacterium | reverse complement strand
CCGGACTGCCGCTGAGGATTAATTCAACAGCCTGTTTTAGGCCTTGAAGAAAGGTATCGATGAGGCGCCTCGTAAGAAGTGTACAGTGTTCAGTAACCCATAAACTGACACACTGATTACTATTTAATGGAGGCCTGCCGGAAGTTGCCCGCTTCCGGCAGGCTGGAACTAGGTGATCGCGAGAACGGCCGTTTCTGTGATTGGCTCGTAACCTTCGAGCGCGGAAACGGCTTCTCGGAAACGTTCAGAGTGAATGAGTGCAACCAGGGCGCGCAGGGCTGGCGTTTCCCACAAATCGGCGGGAATCACCAGGTCGTAGCGCTCCTGGGTGAGGGGGATAAAATCCAGACCATAGGCGTCGCCGGCTGCCTGGATTGCCAGCCCGACGTTGGCTCTGCCTTCGGCGACGGCCTGCGCCACTTGCAGGTGTGTCTTCACTTCTTGCGCGTAGCCATTAATGCGTGCCGGGTCGATGCCGGCTTCCTGGCACTGCCTGTCCAGCCAGACCCGGGTACCGGCGCCGCTTTGGCGGTTGATAAAGTGGACATCAGGCCGGGATAAATCGGTTAGTCTGGTAATCTGCTGCGGATTGCCTGCCGGTATGACCAGCCCTAAGGCGCGGAAAGCAAGGCCCAGCAAAATTACAGACCGACCGGGCAAAATGCGGCGCACAAAGGGGTGGTTGTACTGCTGGCTTTCGCTGTCCCAGAGATGTATACCGGCAATGTCTGCCTCGTGCTGCGCTAGAGCCATCAGACCGCTCAGGCTGCCCACGTAATCGACGGTTAGTTGCACTTCCGGCATGATTTCGTGCCAGAGCCGAGCCACAAATTCGATGAGCAAATCGTGACTGCCGGCAAAGTGGAGGGTGGTGGTGGGGGAGGATGGGGGGAGAACGGAAGTTTCCATTTCTCCTGTTTTCTGCAAGGCGCTCCAGCGGGCAATGGTCACCGCCAGGGCTGCCTCCGCCTGGGCCGGGGAGTGTCCGGTGCGCAGCGCTTCCAGCAAATAATGGTCCGCTTTGTTGATGAGCGCCGCCCACTGCCAGGACGGCCGTTCCGGTTGAACTGGCGGCGTCGTCACCCGCGTGCCGCTGCCCCGATGTCCGCTAACCAATCCTTCGTCGGCCAACATGGTATAGGCGCGGCTAACTGTGCCGGGCGTGCAGCGCCACTCTGCGCCCATGTCGCGCACGGAGGGCAGTTTATCGCCCGGCTGCAAGGCTCCGGTGATGATTTGCTGACGCAGCGCGGCGGCGATTTCCTGGTAGAGGTGGATGTTTGTTTGGGTCATGATTGTATCGTTTGTATTGATACAATCGTAACAAATTTCAAGATTTAATCAAGGGGGGATTTATCTAAAAATCAATCCTTGAATGCGCTGGTTTATATGGGTGGTAAACGGCCGTTTGCAATCCAGCACTTTTGCTTTTCACCAACGGCCGTTTCCCTTCCATATTTTCGCGCCAACGCAAACGGCCGTTCCCACCCAACACCTTTTCATTCCGCAAAACCTACAACAGCCTGTGGCGTTGCACGCCCATCATTTTTGTTTTGCCAAACGGCCGTTCCCCATCCAACCCCTACACCATTCCCAACAACTTCCACAACCAGCCTGCCGGGCAAAAATCAAAACCTCTATCGCAGTCAGGCCGTTTTGTAGAGATCTTGAGCTTATTTTGTCGGGCGGGGTGGGGGCAAAACGGCCGTTTCCCCTCCCACCACTTTTGCTATCCAAACCGGCCGTTCCCACTCAACATCTCTTCATTCCGCCAAACCTACAACAGCCTGTGGTGTTTCACGTCCATCACTTTTGTTTTGCCGGACGGCCGTTTCCCCTCCAACCCCTACGCTATTTCCAACAACTTCAACAACCAGTCTGCCGCTTAAAGTTCTAAACCTTCGCCGCCGCCAGGCCGCTTTGCCGAAACTTTGAACTTATTTTGCCGGGGTGGGGGGGGTAAAACGGCCGTTCCCACCCACCAACTTTTTTTCTCAACGTACAACTTGGCCGGTCAACCGGCCTTAACTTTGCGCCGCTTCACCAAAACTGCGACCGGGCGCGTACCTTCCCAAAATTGACCGAAAAATTAACGGCAGTTTCTCACCAAAACCTACGCCACGAGAAAACAGTAAAAGAGTGAACGGCCGTTTCCCTTCCCAACCTTGTGCCACTCTCCAAAATCTCGCTAAACCTGCACCACGAGAACCAGCCACTATTTTGGCAAAGAACTACGACCAAAAACCTGCAAAAATGACTGGATAGCGGCCCGCCCTAACGGTTTGCGTTACCTGCGCTGGGGCGGGGACGGCGAAGCCGTCCAACCAGAAAAATGACAAGGCGTGGAAAACAGCTTGGGATGTGCGCAGAATCCCCAGCGTCAGGTGCACGCTTTGTTAGCCGCCTGCTTCCGAAGAGGAATGAAATTTCAGAGACCACAGTAAAAAATCCATTCCCTGCGCTCTCCCTGCTCATCTTTGGAAGTTCTTAATTCACTCTTTTCGACTTTAAGACATGCTGAATTGATTTTATCCTGAATTAGATTCTGGGAACAAAAGCAAGTTACGACTGCATGATAACTGGGAGCTGGTAAATCTTCAGCGTTCACTGTTCCTGCAAGATTTCGACGCCAATCGTCAATATCGAGAAAATGCAAAACTGCTTTGCCATCGGTCTCTAAAACCCTGTAAATTTCTTTGAGTGCGTCATCTAATTCTGTTGGGCTGAGATGGAAAAGCACTCCGAGGGCAAGGACTAATCTTACGATATGACTCTGAATGGGCAATTGGCTTGCAGTGGCTTGAACAGGCACAGCCAGTAAATTTTCCTTTTTCGCTCTCTCCAAACTAAATTTGGTCGAAGATAATATTGGGTCTATACCAATGACTCTAAACCCGTTGTTGTAAAGCGGTAAAAATGCTCTTCCTGTGCCACAACCTAAATCAAGTGCCCAAGACAAATTATGGGAATGGAAATCAGATACAAGAGCATAGACGAGATTCGATGGTGGCGACAATGCCATTCGACTTGCCCATTCAACCCAAGAAGACTTATCTCCGTCAACAGTCCAAATGATGCTCATGGTGATTTTTGATTGTTATGACTTGGCGACTAACGCCTGGTTCAGTTGCGCTGGCGCGGTCGTCCAATGAATGAATCGTAGCCAAATAGCAAGCCGCTCCAGGGCTCGCGCCAGCGTCAACTGGAACCGATGTTAGGCATGTTTATGGTTGGTCGCACTTTCATTTCATACCTTGACGGTTCCAAAACAGCTATCTGAGTGAAACCAGTTTTTGCATACAATTTTATGGCCGGATAGTTTGTGTTAACTGTTACCAACATGGCAATTTCTGCTCCCATATCATGCAGCCGATGAAGACTTGCCAATAGAACTGCATGTCCAAGTCCTTTCTGTCTGTTTTCTGATCGAGTGCCAATATAATCAATCCAACCTATCCGTTCAATACCTTGTTGCCACTCTGCTCGACAAATAGAATATTCACAATAGGCCACAAACCTTCCTGTCAAATCAGCAATCACCTGATGACCATATTCATCACTGCTAAACATTTCCTTCCGATGTTCTGGATTAACGGCTGCAAATTCATACAATCCTTGGTAAGCATCAATCTCGTTGGCATTTTCTAGTGACCGAACCGTATAGTCCTTGGGAAGCGCTGGAAAAGGAGGATTTGAATTTTGGAGTTTGCGGCTAAAGTAAAGGTTATGCTCCTGCAGGTCAGGTTTAACAAGGGAAAAACCATGTCGTTCAAGTTGATTGTCCGAGCAAATTTTTGAAACCAACTGATTTGTATAAAGCATCAAAGTTTTTTGAGATTCGTTGCCAATTGCTTTAGTTCGCTGTATGCTCCACATCAATATTTCGTCCAATAAACGCATTGAAGCCTTGGCAGGGTCAATGAATTGCTCAAGTACCAAATAGTGTGAAGTTGAGTGTCGGCTCCATAGCATCGCAAACGCGATGACATGTCCGTGAGCATCTTGCCAAAGTTGCGTATCTTGAGTTGGTTTCCAAACCCTTGATGACAGCAATAGGCGAAACCTCCAAACTGTAGGGTAGACGTGAATACCCGCAACTTTCCGATACCTTAACAACAAAGCCAAAATCTCTTCTTTGTCTTCTGCTTGGTTTCCTGGACGAGTAACAAATTGCTTCATGATTACATGGTTGTCTGTACAAGAATGTTTGACGGTTAAGTGAGAATGCCTAACGCCACCATCAGCCGCGCTGGCGCGGGTCACCAAAATCTTTGCCAATGACCAAATGGTAAGCCGTCCGAGGCATCGCGCCAGCGTCGGCTGCATGGGTTGTTAGGTCTCTTTGCCTTTCTGAGCAACAATTTCCAACGCCTTTGCCCAAAGCCACTGCCAATGATTTGCAATGATTTGGCCGATTTAGGCACTGGATGCTGCCTGTGTAGTCGCTCGCAACCAACTGTATCTCATACTAATGTACTCAACCCATGCCCGTATCTCAGACATTTGTTCAATCGGTAAATTCCCAAAAAGCTGCTCTATGCTGACACTCGAAAACCTTTCAGTATGCCACGTCAGCTCCTTCCAAACATCCATCGCTGTTTGACCTATCACCTCAAGACTTGCCGAAGTCACTTTATGGAAATCGGTGTTATGCCAAGGAGCGATATGAAGCACACTGACGACATCTGCCCCCAATTCTTGTGCTTTTTCCATTTCATGAGCCAAGAGCTGTTGGCGTATCAGTTGGTAAAATGGTTCGTAAAAAAGCGAATCGAAGTCAGGTAATATAGCTTTGTTGAACGGACAATCGTCGCGGTTGAATAAGGGTCTATAGATACCAGTTCGATCCGTACCGCTCTTGGCAATTTTGAGGGATGTACGGCCGTATGATTCCGTGTATTTCCACTCAATCAAAACAATCTGACGCTTCCCATCGGTCCGCTCGAACATGACTATTGCATCTGCGCTGGTGAAATTTGCGCCACGTGTACGTTGCCCATTGCGAGAAATCTTCTCACCCAAATAATTCTCCTGTCCTATCCACTCAAAAGAAACGTAGTAACCGTCTTCTATCGGGAGCATTTCACGCAAGGACGGGAAAATGGGACGCAATAAATCGGCTAGAGCTTTGGGTTTGTCAGCAAATGGAAACAAGAAATTCACTTCTCTACCGTACACTTTTAATGTAGGGAATGAAAATTAGTTGACGGCCACCACATGAGGTAAATTCTCCAAAAATCACGACAAATCTGGAGGATAACCATGAGTGATAACCGTCGTATCTATCGTCACATAATGTCGAGCCTAAGGCAATTATATCCACAACAGTTAACAGGCAACCAGGCTCGCCACCT
>JAWOGU010000482.1:0-6460 GCA_046496595.1 Chloroflexota bacterium | reverse complement strand
CGGGCGAAAACAGCGAGGGGGTATCAGCCGCGCCTATCAGCCGGACGGCGCTGGCCGCACTCAGCGGCGTCAGCCGGCGGACGCAGCAGCGCTACGAGGCGCAGGCCGGGGTGCGCAGTCAGGCCAACTTCGCCCTCGGCGCGCCGCTGACCCAAGCGGGCGAGGAAGAGATGGTCTGGCGCTACGGGCGGGGCGCTTTTGCCTTCCACGACGTGACCGGGCGGCATGGCCGTCCGGGGGCGCGTTATCAGGCGCGGCAGTTGCCCAACAGCTACGCCGGCCCCCACCGGCACAGGGGCCGGCGACAAAACAGACGACGATACGGGCGGCGAGGCCGCCGGACGGTAGACCTGCGACGACAAGGGGATGCGGGGAACGGCCGTTCGGGATGAAAGCCGCCGCGTCGGTATTATGCCGGGGGAACGGCCGTGGCGCGGGCGCTGCGGCAGGCAGGCGGCGTGCGCTACTGGCGCGGGCGGTGTCGCTGCTGCGGTGGGTGGGTCTGGTATCCGCTGCCGGGGCAGGCGTTGTAGGGCCGGACACGAGGGGGGATCTGGTTGACCGCCGTTTAAAGGGGAGAGAGATTGCTTTGCTATTGGTGAAAGATGGGCGTAAACGGCCGTTGGCCTGTCTTACAGGCCAGGCGGGGCAACGGTGGAGTCGGCATGGGTAAATACGTCAGACGAAATGGGTGATGCGTGCAGCGTCACATGGTGGCAGCTGTTGGCTTTAGCACTACTGGTGCCTTATTTTTGTGCCTTGACAACTCCTGCACTTTGTTCTGATATTCACAAAATGACTGGCCTAAACCAGTTCGCTTCATAGTGCACTGCTTCCTAATGTAGGTGCGTTTTGCCAACCATGAACCAGTTGTCATGAACCGGAGGACTTCGGGACTAAAACTCAGTGGTGATGAGGATCTTGTTCAGGAACGTCTGGCATATGCATTGTCTTGAGGAGATTTCATTCTCCCATATAAAAGAAACAAGCACCATTTATTGGCCGTGGGCTAAACCGATAAGGACTGGTTGAGAAAATTGCAGTGCGCTTAACCAGCAACTACTAACTTCTCCCCCCAAAAAACGGCCGTAGGCTCCGCCCCCAGCCACCTACGGCCGTTCTCCCTCCTCCACAAAGCCTTACGGCAAAGCCACGCAGTTTCCCGTGCCCTGAATCACACTGTGGTCATGATTCGCCACCAGCACACGCAACTGCGTCTTTCCCGCCTGCAATCCCTACGGTCGTTCCACCACCGGCAAATACACCCTAAACCCACTCCCTAACATGGCCGTTTTCTCACCACCGCACTCACGCGCAAATTGAGATGGGGAACGGCCGTTTACCCCACCAACACAACTACCCCTATGTGCCCCCAGCCCTGAGGATGTGTGCCCTTAATTTCCCGGCACTGTAGGGACGGCTGTCCCATGACAACGGGACGTGCCTTGGGGTAGAGTGTTTGGGTACGCAAGCACTTTCTGGACAGAGAGTGAAAACAAGTTCGTTTATATCCTTCATATCATGAACAGCCCCAGATCGCTTCCCAACCTTCTGTGCGCTTTTAAGAGGAATCTCATGTCAACTGGAAAATGTCGTCATTGTGGGTACAGTCCTGTCGGTCAAGATGCCACCTGGTGCCCCAAATGCGAGGGCACTTACCCCAATCCATCCCGCACCAGCTCCTGTATAAATCGTTTGCTTGTGATCATGGTTGTTGCCTTCTTCCTCTTTTTTGGGTTGATAGTCATTGGTCTTATTATGTCGGTCATGGGTTAAGGCAAATGCGACGTGTCCATCATGTCCTGGCAGGTTCAGGATGGTCGTACCATGACAACGGGACACGCTTCGTTGTAAGTTATAGACAAATCACCAGACTTTAAGGAGAAAACTATGAAACTGTTACGGTGTCGTGATATAGGTTTTGATTGTGATCATGAGATTCAGGCAGAAAGTGAGGCCGAGGTTTTGCAGCAGGCGGCCGAACATGCCCAAACAGTGCATCAGGTGACGGTGACCCTGGAACTGGCCGAACAGGTGAAAACGCTCATCACGGAGGAAGCCGAATGATAAACCGCAGACTGGCTTACCTGGGGCTGGTAGGCGGGTTCATCTGGCTGGTGTTGTTTCTGTTCCCGCCTGATTTTGGTTACCCTGGCTCATTAGCCTATCTCTACTACCAATGGTACAACCGTCTGTGGTCGCCAGCTCTGCTGCTCATGACCTGTGGTTTTTTGGCTTTTTATCGGACATGTCGCCAACAGGAAACGGCCGTGACGCGCTGGGCGTTTACGGCCGTTTTCCTCGGTTTTGGCTTGATGATCGCGGGCAATACGGCCGAATTCTGGTTCTTCACCACGCAGCCCTACGGCGAATTAAATGCCCGCTCCTTTGCCTGGATGACGGTTTTACTAGGGGCATTGTTTTTGCTCGTAGCTGCCTTCATCCTGGGTGTGGCCTGGCTCCGTTCTCGGCAGCTACCTGTTTGGGTGAGCGGGTTGTTCATAGTCGCCTTGCCGCTCACCATTGCCGGTCTGTTTTGGGATTTTCTATTCTTACCCATTGCCCCGCTGGTTTGGGTCATGAGTGGTCTGACTTTGCGTCCTCTCGGAATTTCCTCTCCGGTTGTAAACCAACCTTTTGACTGATAGGAGAACTAGAACATGAACATGTTAAATCAAGCCTCTCAATGGGGCGGGGCGGCCTTCATGTTGGGCAGCCTGCTCTTTTTAGTGAATAAGCTCAACGAAATGAGCCGTCTGTTCTTCTCCCGATGGATGGCGGATGTGATTTCCGGGCAAGATACGCTGCTGATTCTCATTGGGCAGGCAGCGTTTATTATTGGCTATGTGGGGTTTTGGCGGCTGTATGGGGAACGAGTGGAGCGCCGGGGCAAAAATGCATTGCGCTTAATTTGTGGCGGAGGCATTGTGCTGGCAGTGGGGCACGTTAGCTTCCTCTCTTTTTTGGATGACGTTGTGCCACTGGCACTGCTGCCTTATGCGGAGGCTTCTTTTTTGCTGGTGATTGTGGGGGTGCTGTTTCTCGTAGTTGGCCTGATCTGGTTTGGCATACTCAATTTGCGCCACCCGGTGTTGAGCCGTTGGCAGTGGCTGCCGTTGGTGACGGGACTGATGGGGTTTATTGGCTTTTTTCTGTTTAGTGGGGAGCAGATAACGGCCGTTTTCCTCCTTTTCCGCACCTTATTTGCCCTGGGCCTTCTGGGGATGGGTCTGCTGATGTGGCTGGAGAAGCCAGTCGAGCTTGAGATAGTTGTATGAACCACCCCTTTTCTTTCGCTGTCATTTTATTGGGCTGAGTTTGGGGTTGTGAAAAGGTTCAAATTCAATAAGAATAGATAGCCATGAATACAGTTTCGTCACTCAGTGTTTCTTTACCAAAGACCACACTCCGCGGCTGGCAGTTATGGCTGGGCCGTTTGCTTTGGCTGGTGATGACGGTGCTGGTACTGCTCACTTTGAGCGAAATATGGCCAGAAAACCACGATGTCACCTATACCGAATATGTGGTTACCCTCACTCGAACGGCCGTTAGCGCCTTTATGGCCTATGTGGACTTTGTACGTTTCATCAGCCTGCTGGAATCGTTCTCAGCCCTGACCGCCTTGTTGATGGGATTTGTGGTCTTTTGCTACAAGTCAGATGACAAAATGGGGCTGTTTGTATCCGCTTTTCTTATCCTGATGGCTCCCTGGTTTTTGAGCAGTAACCTGGAAATGTGGCGATTGCCCGCCTGGGTGCCGTTTGGCTCTGCCCTGACCTGGATGCTGTCTGCCGCCATGTTGAGCAGCCTGGTTTTGTTCTTTTACCTTTTCCCAAACGGCAGTTTTGTGTCTCGTTGGACGCGCTGGACGGCCGTTTTCACCTTCGTGATATTTGGCGTATTCATGCTCAGTGACTATTTTCATATCTCCTCCCCTTCAGAGAATCTGTGGCTGATTTATACGACCACCTTTTTCGGCTCACTGGTAGTCGCCAGCGTGGCCCAGTTTTATCGTTACCGCACCACGACCGACCTGATACAGCGCCAACAAATGAAATGGGTTATTTTCGCGTTTGCAGCCTTTATAGTGCTCCTGCTTTTTAATTCTTTTGGCCTCTTGTGGGGGCGATTCACCTGGGCATCGGTGGCGGAACTGCTGGCAGGGATGTTGGTGCAATGGTTCATCCCCCTGGCGATTGGCTTCTCCATTTTGCGCTACCGCTTGTGGGAGATTGATCTTCTCATCAACCGCACCCTGGTGTATGGCATCCTGACGGCTCTGGTGATTGGGCTGTATGTTCTTGTTGTAGGCTTAGCCGGATCGTTATTCCGGTTTGGTGACAATACCCTGGCGACGGTGCTGGCGACGGGCTTGGTGGCGGTGTTGTTTGAGCCGCTGCGCCGCCGTTTACAGCGCAGTGTCAACCGCCTGATGTATGGCGAACAGGATGATCCGGTGGCACTGCTGCGCAAATTGGGGAATCGGTTGGCGGAAACGGCCGTTCCCGCCGAAACCGTGCCCGCCCTGGTGGAGACGATTGCAACGACGTTAAAATTGCCCTATGTTGCCATCATCACCACCAGTGAACAGTGGGTGACGGGACAGGAATCGTTCAAACTACTCTCTTTTCCGCTGCTGGTTCAGAATGAAGAAGTGGGGCAACTGGTGATTAGTACGCGGTCAGGCGGGGAGAAATTTAGCGGCACTGAGATGAAGTTGTTGGCAGATATTGCCCGGCAAGCAGGCACGGCCGTTTATGCCGCCCGCCTCACCGCTGATTTACAACATGCCCGTGAACGACTCATCATTGCCCGCGAAGAAGAACGCCGCCGCCTGCGCCGTGATTTGCACGATGGCCTCGGTCCGCAGTTGGCGACATTGACCATCAAAGCCGGGGCAGCGCAAAACCTGCTAAAAAGCAACCCGGAGCAGGCGGAAAAATTACTGGGAGAGATCAATGCGGAAGCACAAACAGCCGTTCAGGAGATTCGCCGCGTGGTGGAAGGGTTACGCCCTTCAACACTGGATCAACTGGGTTTGCTGTCGGCTTTACAGGAATTCATCGCGCAAAATGGAAACGGTCGTGTGCAATTCACCCTGCAAGCGCCCGAAGAACTACCCCCCTTACCCGCCGCCGTTGAGGTTGCAGCCTACCGCATTATCACCGAGGCCATATCCAACACCATGCGCCATGCCCGCGCCCAAACCTGCCACATCCAGCTAACCATCAACGGCGCAATGGCTTTGCAAGTGCAGGATAACGGCTGCGGCTTGCCCATAGATGTGTCCCACGGGGTCGGCTTACATTCCATGCAAGAGCGTGCTGAAGAACTCGGCGGCGCCTTTTCCATCAAATCAATATCTGGGCAAGGAACGACCATCTACGCCAGCCTGCCCCTCACGGACACGCTATGAGCGAACAAATTCAGATTCTGATTGCTGACGACCACACACTTTTCCGCGACGGTTTGAAGGCGTTGTTTGGATCGGTGGCGGATACGGCCGTTATTGGTGAAGCCGCTACCGGCATCGAGGCCATCTCACTGGCAGAAAAGCTACAGCCAGATGTGGTCTTAATGGACATCCAAATGCCCGGCAGCAATGGCATCGAAGCCACACGGCAAATCGTGCGCACAAGTCCGCACATTGGTGTAATCATGGTAACAATGTTTGAAGATGACGATTCGGTATTTGCCGCCATGCGCGCCGGCGCACGAGGATACGTACTCAAAGGGGAAGACCAGGAAGAGATGCTGCGCACCATCCGCGCAGTAGCCAGAGGGGAAGCGTTGTATAGTCCCGGCATAGCAGCGCGTTTGCAAAAATTTTTCATGGCGTCACAAAACGGGACTCCCGCGCCAGCCTTCCCCGATTTAACAGAACGAGAACGAGAGGTGCTGGCCCTGTTGGCGCAAGGGTACAACAACAACGACATCGCCCAGCGGCTGTATATCAGTCAAAAAACAGTGCGTAACCATTGTTCCAATATCTTCAGCAAATTACAGGTGGCAGGCCGGGCGCAAGCCATTATCCGCGCCCGAGAGGTTGGCTTGGGAACTTAAACCCTCCTCCCTAACTCGTATCCGACGCCCTTAAATGAACAAATTTTAACACCGAATTTTTGCACGAAAACGTGCAAACAGAGGCGGTTTCTATTCATTTTGAACACTTTCCTGCAAACAGAGGGTTTTGTATTTGATCCCATTACTTTAGGCCGCATCTATGACTTGGGGGAGGGAATAGAATCAGGGAAAAAAGTGTCAAAGTGCCTATTTACCCAACTTAACCGTCAGTGAAGCAGGTGATTGAAACCCGCTTCGCTCCAGCGCGTTCCCACTCCCTTAAATCGTTGCTGGATTAACCACTTGCACGTGCTTTCAACCAGGCCGCTGCCAATTGGCAGACCCGTCTCATTCAATTTTTCATACGGGATATGGTCACGGTGCTTGTGCAGGTAAT
>JAWOGU010000448.1:0-5824 GCA_046496595.1 Chloroflexota bacterium | reverse complement strand
GCGGGAGTACAGGCGTACCCAAGCTGGGGATTCCCCGGGCAGGAACTTTCCGTCGGCACTCAGAGCCCGATTGAATTGGCGAAAAAGGCCAATTGCGGCCTTGGAGGGGTTGAGGGAGATGCCTCAGCCGGCATCCCCGACACCATACCCACCAACCAGTTACCCGACTTCTTCAGCCCCTTGGGCAGCATCGAAGACCTGGACCCAGTCTATACCTTCGTCACTGAGAAATCCTTCGATGGCATGGTTTATGGCCTGCCTGTTACCGGCAACGCCCAGGGTATCGTCTATAACAAAGCCGTCTTTGAAGCCGCCGGTATCACCGAGCTGCCTGATACACCGGAAGCGTTCCTGGATGCCATGCGGGCCATCAAAGAAAACACAGACGCCACACCCTATTACACTAACTACGCCGCCGGTTGGCCGCTGGTGCAGTGGGAAGGTCATCGCGGTTCTGTAAGCTGCGACCCCAACTATTCCAATGAAATGGTCCAAATGGAGGCGCCCTTCGCCGAAGGCACAGCCCACTACACCATCTACAAACTAATGTATGACTTGGTGGCTGAAGGACTCGTCGAAGTAGATCCCTCCACCACCGATTGGGAGTCATCCAAACCAATGATTGCCAACGGTGAAATCGGAGCCATGGTTTTGGGTTCCTGGGCTATCGTGCAAATGCAAGAATTCGCCGACGACCCGGACGTGATCGGCTACATGCCCTTCCCCAGCAACATGGATGGACAGGTCTGTGCTGCCGCCGGCGGCGACTACAAGATCGGCATCAACAAATACAGCCAAAATCAGGAAGCAGCCCGCGCCTGGCTGGATTGGTTCTTGAACGACTCTAACTTTGCCTATGATCAGGGTGGTATTCCGCCGGTTAAGGGCAGCGACCTGCCGCCCCAGCTTGCCGCCTTCACCGACATGAACGTGTCTTTCATCTCCGCTCTACCCGCTCCAGTTGGTGAAGAAGGGCTGTTGGACGCCATCGACTCTGAAGCTGAAATCGGTTTGTGGGAACCCACGTTCCGGCAGCGCATTGTAGATGCGGCTCGCGGCAATACCAACGAAACCTTTGACGACATCATGGCAGACCTCAATGCTCGCTGGGTAAAAGCTCAGGCAGAAGTGGTAGGGCAATAACGGTTTCATGAAAGTGGGCGTATGTGAATTCATATACGCCCACTTTTTATCAGGGTGAACCAGATGGCGACACAACTCAAACGCGCAAGAGGTGACGAGATGGAAACTTCCCGCCAACCCACAAAACCCATGAGCCAAGATGCGGATTTGCGGGCAGCAAGATCGTTCAAATTACAAAAGAAGATCACACCTGTTCTGTTTCTCATTGTGCCAATGCTGCTCCTCGTCGTGTTTACGTATGTACCTGTGGGCAACATGGTATGGTACAGCTTTCTGAAATGGGATGGTTTCAGCGTCAACAAAGAGTTTGTTGGCGTTGATAACTACGTTGAAATATTCACCCGACCTGAATTATTCCGGGTATTTGGCGTGAGTCTGTTTTACTTCTTCGCTTCCTTTGTCCAGATGGGGTTGGCGCTTTATTTTGCTACTATCTTGAGCTTTAAGGTGCGCTTCAAAAACTTTTTTAAAGGCGTTTTGTTTTTCCCTTACCTCATCAACGGGGTGGCTATCGGGTTTATCTTTTTATACTTCTTCCGTCCAGATGGAGTTTTGGATTCCTTGATGGGGGCTGTAGGGCTGGGAGAATACACGCAGCTTTGGTTGGGCAATCGCCGGCTTATCAACATCTCGCTGGCGGGCGTTTCTGTCTGGCGCTACATGGGGCTAAACTTTGTGATGTTTCTGGGTGCTATCCAATCCATTCCTTCTGACATTTATGAAGCGGCCGAAATCGATGGCGCCGGTCGGTGGCAGCAGTTTCGTTACATTATCGTGCCCAGCATCATTCCCATTCTCAGTATCAGTTTCATTTTGGCCATATCCGGCTCTCTGCGCGTGTTTGAAATTCCTTACATTATGACGGCTGGCGCCAATGGCAGCGCAACCTTTGTCATCCAGACAGTAGATATGGCCTTTAAGTACAGCAAGTTTGGGCTGGCGTCGGCGATGGCGGTGGTGCTGCTGATCATCATCTTGATTGTAACCTGGGTACAGCGCCGACTGGTGAAGGAAGAGGAGATCATCTAATGACGAAGTCCACCTATTCTTATCGCACACAAGATCTGGCATCTTCTACGCTAAAGTATCTCTCGCTGCTGCTGGGCGTTTTTGTGGCGCTGCTGCCGTTGGTGGTAGTGTTTATCGCTTCATTCAAAACAGGTAAAGAGCTATCATCGACTGGGATGCTGGTTCCGCCCGGGGATTGGCTCAATTTTGATAATTATGTTAAAGCGTTTACGCGGGGTAAGATGCTGAATGGGTTTATCAATACCAGCATTATCCTGGCGATCTCAATCACCGGCACCATTGTCATGGGCACGATGGCGGCTTATGCGCTGGATCGGTTTCGCTTTCGCTTTCGCGGATTGGTCATTTTTCTGTTTTTGCTGGCGACGCTGGTGCCTGGGGTGACGACGCAAGTGGCGACGTTTCAGATTATCAACACATTGGGCTTGTTTAATACCAGATGGTCCGTGATTCTGCTGTTTTTGGGCACAGACATCATCTCTATCTACATTTTCATTCAGTTTTTGCGTGGTATTTCGCATGAAATTGATGAGGCGGCGCTGATTGACGGCGCGTCTTATTTTACGATTTACCGGCGCATTATTCTGCCGCTGCTAAAACCGGCCATTGTGACGGTGATTATCATCAAGGGCGTGGCTATTTATAACGAGTTTTATCTGCCTTTTTTGTATATGCCAAAGAGTTCTTTAGGTGTGATTTCGACGGCATTGTTCAAATTTAAGGGGCCGTATGGTTCGCAGTGGGAAGTCATCAGCGCAGGCATTATGATTGCTATTATTCCGACGCTGATTATTTTTCTGGCGCTGCAAAAATATATCTACAATGGTCTGACACAGGGATCGGTGAAATAATATACTGTACCAACCTGTTTGTTTATGATCTATCAGTATAGGTAAGCCAATGGATTTGCTGCACAGATATGCCTTTGAGGTCAAGGAAGAGTTGGTCTCAAATATTCTTCCCTTTTACGCCCGGCACATGTTGGATAAAGAGCGAGGCGGGTTTTATGGTTCTATCCACAACGATTTGACGTTGGAGCTGGAGGCGCCGAAAGGCTTGGTGCAGCACGGCCGTTTATTGTGGTCTTATGCACAGGCAGCCAGGTGTCTGCAAGAGGAGGCGTACCTGGCATGGGCGCAGCAAGCCGGCGCTTTCTTGATGGACCATTTGAGAGATCGGGAACATGGCGGTTTTTTCTGGTTTGTAGACGCTGCCGGACGGCCGTTTGACACCAACAAGATCACTTACGGTCAGGCGTTTGCTTTGTACGGGTTGAGTGAATACGCTTTGGCGGCCGGAGATGAGCGCAGTGTGGAAACGGCCGTTTCCCTCTACCATCTCCTGGAAAAACACACCTGGGACCCCGAACACGGCGGTTATTTGGAAGCTTTTCACGCCGATTGGTCCCGCAACGAAGACATCAACGTAGACAAAATCGCCGGTTCGGTCGCCAAAACCATGAACACCCACCTGCATATGCTGGAAGCCTATACCAACCTGCTCCGCGCCTGGGATGATGACCAGATACGCCACAGTCTGCGCCTGCTCATCGGCATGATGCTCGACCACATCATCGACCCGCACACAGGCCACCTGAAACTGCACTTCAGCACTGACTGGCAGCCGCTCACACCCGATATTTCGTACGGTCACGACATCGAAGCAAGCTGGCTTCTGGTGGAAGCAGCCGAAGTGCTGGGCGACGCCGACTTGTTGGCCAAAGTGATCCCGATGGCGCTGCACATGGCGCAGGTCACGTATGAGGAAGGGTTGGCCGCCGATGGCAGTCTGCGTTACGAAAACCACAACCCCGACAAAATTTGGTGGGCGCAGGCCGAGGCGATGGTTGGTTTTATGAACGCCTATCAGTTGAGCGGGGAACCGCATTTCCTGGAGGCTTCCGTGAACTGCTGGACATATGTGAAGAATGAAATGATTGACCGGCAAAACGGGGAGTGGTTTTGGGGCCGGACCGCCAGCGGCGACCTGGTATCAGACGAAAAAGCCGGTTCGTGGAAAGCGCCTTATCACAACGGCCGTTCCTGTTTGGAGATCATGCGCCGCGTTACGGAACTATTAAAGATTGAAGATCAAAGAGTAAGCAGCGCCCGCGCCCCAATCTTTGATCTTTAATCTTTCATCTCTACTTTAACAGCTACATAAATGTTTCAACCAGACTCATGGGCATAACGGCCGTTCCCACAATGCCCGGTCCCGTATGCACACCCAGCACCGGCGAAATACGCAGCAGTTCCAGCTTTGCCACCGTAAGCCGCTCTTTTACCATCTCGGCCAATATATCAGCCTGATCAGGAATCTTGCCGTGCATCACCGATACCCACAACGGCGTGTCCGTGCCATATTGCGCCGCCAGATAATCGACAATGCCCGTCATCGTCTGCTTCAGAGTGCGCCCCTTGCCCACCGTGCTGTATTTGCCATCCGCTTTATCCACTTTAATAATCGGCTTAATTTTGAGCAGCGAACCGGCCAAAGCCTGCACCCGTCCAATCCGCCCACCGCGGGCCAGATATTCCAGCGTTTCCAGGGTGTAGATCACTTCTGTTTTGGCTCGGACCTGGTCTAACAGAGAGATGATCGCGTCTTTGGACCAGCCCGCATTGGCCGCCCAGGCCGCCGCCAATACCTGAAACCGCTGACCGCCGGAAAGCGTCAGGCTGTCGATGAGGGTCACAGTGGCGTCCGCCGCCTCCTTCATCCCCAAGTGCGCCGACTGGACTGTGCCGCTCAGCCCGGAAGAAATATGAATTGAAAAAATTTCTTCCCCTTTTTCGGCCAACTGACTGTACAATTCCGCCAAAATACCCGCCGAAGGTTGGGCGGTAGTGGGAATCTCCGGTCGCATTGCCGCCAGACGATCATAAAAGGCATCATGGCTGATAGCCGCAGATTCAATTTCTCCTTCCGGGAATTGAATAAACAATGGCGCAATGGTTATGTCAAGTTCTCTGGCTTCCGCGACTGTTAAATCACCGCCGCTGTCCGTTACAATTTTCATGTGTATTTATCTCCAGTTAAAAAGGCGATGATCAGGAAATTAAAGGCTTTATTGGATAAGATGCCATCTCCCCTTCCCGCTTTTTATGATTTATGGGAAAGATTGTAACCCACCTGACTAAAAACCGGGAAAATTCCTGTACACTGTAAACTGTTCACTGAACATGGTAAACTAAAAAGGATCCACCATGACAAATCTCTACCCTCTCCTCTTCACCCCCGTTCTCAAAGATTACATCTGGGGCGGGCGAAATCTGGAAAAACTGGGACGCGACCTGCCCCCCGGCATCATCGCCGAAAGCTGGGAAATCGCCGGGCATCCTGATGGCACAACGGCCGTTGCCAATGGCCCCTACACCGGTAAACTCCTCACCGAAGTCCAGGCAGAACTCGGCCTGGACCTCATTGGGCGCCACTGCGCCTGGGCGCAGGCACGAGGCAAATTTCCCCTGCTCATCAAGCTGCTGGACGCCAATCAGCCGCTCTCCGTGCAGGTCCACCCCAAAGATGACTATGCGCTAAAACATGAGGGCAACGAACTGGGCAAAACCGAAATGTGGGTTGTACTGCACGCCGCCCCGGACGCCAGCGTGCAGTTCGGCGTCACCGCCGGCGCAACTCCCCAAGCTTTTCG
>JAWOGU010000446.1:0-12661 GCA_046496595.1 Chloroflexota bacterium | reverse complement strand
TGCTCACTGATTATTGAACCTGGCAGGGGCCATCACTGGGCGGGTCTGGGGCCCAGCAGGCCGCGCCGGTATCGTCCATCAGCGCCTGCAAGTTTGCCCCTTCTTCGGCCAACACGGTGGCAATGTCCTCGCCATTAAGGACAACCCGGTCAAAAGCATTGCGGAAAATCTGGTTGATCTCACCGCCGCGTTCGCCCAGGCCCACCGGTAGCAGCGCCGGTAAGGCGTCCGGGGCATTGGCCTGCGCCGTCACCGCGCCGGCCTCAAGGGCCACGCCTGCGGGCAAGTCAGAAAAGTCTACACCGCCGACCACCGGGAAGAAGCCCAACTCTTTCAAGATGCGCTCCTGCACCACCGGTCGGGTCAGGTACTCAATTACCGCCGCGCCAGCCTCTGGGTCAGGGGCGTCGGCGGGGATACCCAGCCCCACGACCACCGGCATGAAGCCGCGGCCAGCCGGCCCCGCCGGGGCCGGAAAGGCCACAAACGTATCCGGTTCAGCGTTGAAGGCATCAATCAGGCGGGCGGTGTGGTCAAAAGCCACCCATACTTCGCCGGACAGCAGCGGTTCTTGCATGAAAGCGTAATTGATCGATTGGGGATGCACGGCCGGCCACAGACTATCCCGCGCCCATTCCAGCATCGCCGCCGCCTCGTCGCTCTGGAAAGTGCTGACCATACCGCCAGTGAAGGAAGGCCACATGTAGCCCTGCAAGAAGCGATTGAACAGCCCGGCGTGGGGCAGGCCGCAGCGCGGTTCGCCCGTCTCGGCCAGCAAGTTTTGACACCATTCGCCGAACTGCTCCCAGGTGAGGGCGTTCAGGTCGGCCCCGGCGGGTAGATAGGCCAGGGCGTCGTTGTGGGCGGCCATGATGTAGGTGGCCTGCATCCAGGGCACGTAGTAGAGGAAGTCATCGCTGCCCAGCAGACCCGTCTCCAGGAAGGCCGGGACGATGTCTCTGTCGGCCTGCAAATCTTCGGCCAGGTCAATCAGGTTGCTCATAGCGTTGGCGCTGGCCAGAGGTGGGAAGGTACCGTGCAGTGCGCCCACTACGTCAATCGTGCCGCTGCCTGCCTGGCTGCCCGCCAGGACCAGGTCCAGCAGCGGGCCTTCCTCGGAACCGGTTACGTCGAAGCCGCCATCGGCCAGGATGCTGCGGAAGATTTCCTGCTCTTCGACGGGGACGAATTGGGTGGAGAAGAACACGGCTGGTGATTGCTCAACCATCAGCGGTGCGGCCGGTGCGGCAGTTGCTTCACCCAATGGCGCGACCGGGCAGGGACCATCGCTGACGGCGTCTGGCGCCCAGCAAGGCGCGCCAGTTTCGTTCATCAGAGTGGCCAGATTGTTACCTTCCTCGTCGAGAACGGCCGTTATCTCTTCGCCATTCAACACAATCCGGTCAAACGCATTGCGGTAGATCTGGTTAATCTCGCCACCGCGTTCACCCAGGCCCACCGGCAGCAGCGCCGGGAGCGCATCCGGGGCGTTGGCCTGGGCTGTCACCGCCGCCGCTTCAATGGCCACTCCGGCCGGTAAATCAGAGAAATCCACCCCACCGACCACCGGGAAGAAGCCCAGCTCTTTCAAGACCGCTTCCTGTACGTCCGGCCGGGTGAGAAACTCGATGACTGCCTCGCCAGCCGCCGGATTGGGCGCCTCGGCCGGGATACCCAGACCAACGACCACCGGCATGAAGCCGCGGCCAGCCGGTCCGGCGGGGGCTGCAAAGGCCACAAAGTTATCCGGATCGGCGTTGAAGGCGTCAATCAGGCGGGCGGTGTGGTCAAAGGCCACCCATACTTCGCCGGACAACAGCGCCTCTTGCATGAAGCTGTAGTTGATGGATTGGGGGTGGATGGTCGGCCACAGGCTGTCGCGCGCCCATTCCATCATAGCGATGGCTTCGTTGCTGCGGAAGTTGCCCACCATGCCGCCGGTGAAGGAGGGCCACATGTAGCCTTGCAGGAAACGGTTAAAAAGGCCGGCGTGGGGCAGGCCGCAGCGCGGTTCGCCTGTCTCATCCAGAATATTCTGGCACCATTCGGCGAACTGTTCCCAGGTCAGGTTGTCCAAATCGGCCCCGGCGGGCAGGTAGGGTAGGGCGTCATTGTGGGCGGCCATGATGTAGGTGGCCTGCATCCAGGGGATGTAATTGAGGAAGTCATCTGTGCCAAGCAGGCCGGTCTCCAGGAAGGCCGGGGCGAAATCGCGGCTGTCGGAAAGGTCTTCGACCAGGTCAATCAGGTTGCGCATGGCGTCGGCGCGGGCCAGGGGTGGATAGGTGCCATGCAGCGCGCCGATCACGTCTATTGTGCCCTGCCCAGCCTGGCTTCCGGCCAGCACCAGGTCAATCAGGGGGCCTTCTTCGGAGCCTGTCACGTCGAAGCCGCCTTCGGCCAGGATGCGGCGGAAGGTTTCTTGCTCTTCGACGGGCACAAATTGGGTGGAGAAGAAGACGGCGTCGCCAACAGCGACGGGTTCGGCTGGAGCTGGCGCTTCTTCGACCGGGGCTGGCGCTTCTTCGACGGGGGCCGGGGCTTCTTCGACCGGGGCTGGCGCTTGAGTTGGCGCAGCCGGAGTGTCACCGCCGCCACAGGCGACGATGAGCAGGACGGCGCTCATTAAGAGCGCGAATAATTTGAGATAACGAGACATGCTTTTCTTTCCTCCTCAGAAGATTGGGGACGGATGACGCAGATGGGTGCGGATATAGCGAGAATCAGCGTTATCCGTTCGGCTCAAACTAAAAACAGACAAAGTTCGTCAGACAGGACATTCCCTCTACAAATATTGTGAGTAACTGTAAAGGTCTTTGCCTGAGCCTGTCGCAGGCAACCGGGCTTCCACAGGCTCAGCCCTCAAGCGGCTTGTATAGTCACTATTGTGATGTTGTGCCCGTGTCATGTTGAGAAGAGCGAAGCATCCTGACGGATCCGGTTGTTGCAGATGATTGGGATGCTTCGGAGGAACTCCACATGACCTGTTTACGGTTGGTTTCAGTCAATCACCTCCTTATTTATGGGACGGGACGATTTTCCAAATCGCTCTACGATGAAGCCGGCGGTGCAATAGGTGGTCCGCTTGATTCACGGATGATAAGTGTTGGCTCTAGCAGGATGTGGGCCGGGGTGGGCATGAGACCGTTAACCAGGGCGATGAGCATCGCGCACACCTGCCGGCCGATTTCGTAAATGGGTTGGTGGATAGTGGTGAGGGGTGGGGAGGTGTAGGCGGCCAGGGGGATGTCGTCGAAGCCGCCCAGAGCGATGCCGTGGCCGACTTGCAGACCGTGCTGCTGGATGCGGTTGATGGCCCCGATGGCCATGAGATCGTTCCCGGCGATAACGGCCGTTACGCCCAATCCCGCCCCCAACAACTGCCCAGTCGCTTCCGCGCCCCCCCGCTGTGTCAGGTCGCTCACTACCAGCCATTCCGGGGCGACTTCCAGACCATTGGCGCTCATTGTCTCCAGGAAGCCTTCGCGCCGCTGCCGACCGAACATTAGATTGTCCGGGGGTGCGATAAAGCCGATTCGCCGGTGTCCCAGATCAACAAAATGCTGCACCAACAGGCGCATACCGGCGGCGCTGTCTTCATCAACATAGGGAAAATCCAGGCCACAGCCAGAGCGGCCAAAAGCGACAAAGGGAAAGTTGTGTTCATGAAGCAGTTTGATGCGGGCGTCATCCTCCCGCGTGCGCACCACGATCAGCCCGTCTACCCAGCCACCTTGGGCGGCGCGTTGGTATGCCTGCTGTTCGCCGGAGCTGTCCGGGGCGTGGGTAGAGACGAGCAGATCATATTCGTGAACGGCCGTTTCGTTGCCAATCCCGGCTAAAAATTCACTGAAAAAGGGGTCGGAAAAACGTGGGCCAAAGGTGGGCAGGATGAAGCCAATGGTGTCGGTGCGCTTCTTTTGCAGGCGACGCGCCAGGAGATTGGGACGGTAGCCCAACTCTTGGGCGATTTGGCGGATATGCTGACGCGTTTCAGCGGCTACGTCGTCATAGTCTGCCAGCCCGCGTGATACGGTGGTTATGGAGACACCTGCTATGTGGGCGATGTCCTTGAGTGTAACGGCCATGCGCACTCCGCTCGCGAAAGGTTCAGAGAAGTATTAAATGGGGAAATATGCTTTCCAAAACGTTTTGGAAATCTTTGAACAGTATAGTCCAAAACGTTTCGGAAGTCAATATACCCTAACTTCGCATAGATGACGCCAAACACGATTGGCCCAAAACTGCGCGGAAAATCCCGTTATTTCATGCAAATGCGGTTGTGCCAGATAACGGCTTCGTTTAAGATTGATGATGAAAAAGGGAATTGTGACAAGATAATCTTCTCATCCCCATACTCAAATCATCGTTGTCCCTATCACCAACTTCTACACAACTAAATGAAAAATCCCGAAAAAACGATTGCCCCCGCAGTCGTATCATCCCGCTTGAAAATGGCGCAGGATGCCGGATGGCTTCAGTTAGTGATTCTGGTTCCGCTTTGGGTCAACTTATGGGGACAACAGCCCTTTGAACTGCCCAAAGCAGCGCTGCTCAGAACGTTGGTCTGGCTGCTGACGGGTTTATTCCTTGTCGAATATGCCGTGACCGGGCGTTCGCTGCGGCGCGCCTGGCAAAATAACCCCCTCTCAGGAGTGGTGGGGCTGCTGGCGCTGACGCTGGTTGTCACCACGATCACGGCCGTTAATTGGCGTCTCAGTTTGTGGGGCAGCTATGAGCGCGGCCAGGGAACCGTCACCCTGCTCACCTACCTCCTCTTGTTTTTACTGGCGGCCGAGCAGTTCACCGCTTTGTCCCGCGCCCGGCAGTTGATCCGGGTGCTGGTGGCGGCCAGTGGCCTGCTCATCTTGCTCAGCCTGGGGCAGGCGCTGGGCTGGAATCCCTGCGGCCTTGTCAGCGACGCCCGCTCACCCATTTACGCTACCTTAGGCCGCGCCAACTTTGTCGGCGCGTACCTGGCCATGATGGTTCCGCTGACGCTGGCGCTGCTGCTCACCACACCCCAACGTCGCTGGCGCGTGCTCTGGTCGGCGCTGTTTGCGGGCCAGATTGTGGTGATCGGGCTGACGTTGGCTCGCAGCGCCTGGCTGGCAACGGCCGTTTCCCTCTCCCTTTTCCTCATGCTCTGCTATGGACCTCGGCTGGCGCGTCGCTGGCGGCGGCTGGCCTGGGGCGGCGTCGCCCTGCTTTTCATCAGCGGGCCGCTGGCTGTGGTTTGGTTGGGCCAGCAGCAGGCTGGCTCCACAGCCGCCCGCCTTTCCATCTGGCAGGGCACGGTGGAATTGATTCGGCAACGGCCGTTGCTCGGTTACGGCGCCGATTCCCTGGGACTGATTTTCCCGCGCGTTTACCCGCCGGAACTCGTTTATTTTCAGGGGCGCGATTTCTTCGTGGATCGGGCGCACAATCTCCTTCTCGATTGGGCCATAACTGCCGGACTGCCCGGTTTGCTGGCCTTTGGCCTGCTGCTGCTCCTGTTTGTCATCGTCAGCGTGAAGGCGCTGCGCCGGCCACTGACGCCCTTACGGCGGGCGCTGTTGGCGGCGATTTTGGCAGCAGTGCTGGGCAATGTCGCTAACAATCTGACAAGTTTCGATGTAACCTCCACGGCTATGGCAACCTGGCTGCTGCTGGGGGTGGGCGTCGCTCTGGCCGCGTCGCCGCCTATGCAGTTGGAAGCCGTGGTGGGAAAACGGCCGTTTCGTCAATGGGCGATCAGCGGCTTGCTGTTGTTAGGGGTGGGAACGGCCGTTTGGCAGCTAAACGGCCGTTCCCTGCTGGCCGACATCGCCGGTCGTTCCTCTCAGCGTCACGCGCAGATAGGCGACTGGGAAGCGTCTGTTGCCTCTGCGGAACAAGCCGCCGCCTATTGGCCGCACGAACCCGCCCATCACCTGCGTCTCAGCCAGGCTTACTGGCAGCAGGCTGCCGCCCATCCGGCTGATGCCGCAAACCGCTTGGCGCAGGCGGAAACCAGCCTGCTCACCGCACGGCAGTTGCGCCCCGACGATGCGGTCATCTGGCTGCAAACGGCTCAATTTTACGAATCCATCGCCGGGCAGTTTGGCCTGGATGTTCACCATTTGGCGGATATGGCTTACCGGCAAGCCGCCGCCTTGTCACCCAATCAGGCTGCCATTTACACGGCCTGGGGCCAGTTTCACCTGGAGCGAGGCGATGCGGAAACGGCCGCGCCGCTCCTGCGGCAAGCTGTCATCCTGGACGGCAGTTATGGCGAAGCCTACCTCTATCTGGGCGCGGCGGAGTTGGCTTTGGGGCGGTTGGAAGAGGCGCTGGCCGATTACCGGGAGGCGGTGCGTTTATTGCCGGAGTCCAGCCGGGCTTATGCCGGACTGGCGCACTGTTATTGGCAAATGGGGCGCACACTGGAAGCGGAAACGGCCGTTGCCGCCGCCCTACAACACGATCCCCACAATGCTCAGGCCATCGCCTTGCGGCAGGCCATCTACAAATCCCCATAGCTGTGCATATGATCAGCGGGCCATCAGGCCCAACTCAATTGCGGAAAACCCGCAAAGGAAGGTAAAGATGAAAACGAAAACAATGTCCATAATTGTCATGAGCATTACTCTTATGCTGCTGTTGGTCGGCGCCGCCGGGGCGATAGCGCAGCGACTGCCGACATCTCCGGCGGCGGTGGAGGCCATCGTAGCCAGCGGCATCAGCTACCAGGGGCGGCTGACCGATCCCGGCGGCACGCCCTTAAACGGCACGTACACCATGCGTTTTGTGGTCTACAATGCAAGCGTGGCCGGATCGTCGTTATGGGACAGCGGTAATCTCAACATTGCCGTGGAAAATGGGCTGTTCAACGTGAAGTTGGGCGTGAGCCAGGCATCCTTTAACGGCCAGGCGCTCTGGTTGAGCATCATCGTGGACGGGCAAACGCTGTCGCCGCGCCAGGAAATCCTGCCCGCGCCCTACGCCCTGAGTCTGCGCCCTGGCGCGGCTATCGTCGGCGATGCGCTGGGTGGGAGCGAGGCCGCCCTGTCTGGCTCCGCGCCGGCAACGGGCACGGCGCTGCGGGCGAATGCCAATGGCGGTATGGGCCTCTATGGTTCGAGTACCAACAATTATGGCGTCCGGGGGTCCAGCAGTAATAGTTGGGGCGGCTACTTCAGCAGCAGTGGCGGCTATGGCATCCGTGTGGAGACGAGCGGCGGGGATCATTACGATCATGGCGCTTTTGTCACGGCACAAGGCGGGTATGGCGTACTCGCCCGGAGCGCTGTCAATCAGGGTGTGCGCGGCGAAGCCGGTAACGTAGCCGGTATTGCCCAGCCGCTGGGTGCGGTGGGGGTTGTTGGTATTGGCTCAAATCGGGGAACATATGGGGCCAGTGGTTCCGGCATCGGCGTTTATGGTGTGAGCGATTCCAATTACGGCATGTGGGGAAGCAGCACGAGTTGGCGTGGTGTGACTGGCCGCACCGGTCTGGCGAACAACAATTATGGCTTTTACACGCCGGATAACCTGTATGCGCTCAATTACAATCTGGCCGGCGCCCTGATGCAGGTGATGCAGAATGGCGGAACAGAAGCGCTGGCTCCAGGGGACGTGGTGGTTTTTAGCGGGATTAACCGGTCGGTAACGGCCGTTGACGGCCCCATTGTGCAGGTGAGCAGCGCCCACACAGCCAACAGTACGGCTGTGGCGGGGGTGGTCTTCAGCCGCTTCAACATTGACGCTGTGGATCCCGATCTGGAGTTTCCCGACGATACGGCGCCAGAGCGCCTGGCAGAGATGGATGTGACGCCACCGGGTGAGGTCGCGCCGGGTGAGTTTCTGCTGGTGGTGGTACAGGGACCGGCTTTGGTGAAAGCCAGCAACTTGGGCGGCAGCATCCAGCCGGGTGATTTGTTGTCTACGGGCGGCAGTGTGGGACTGGCGGGTAAGGCGGCGGTGATGAGTGTGAATGGGATGGAAACGGCCGTTCCCGGCACAGTGTTTGGCAAAGCGTTAGAACCACTCGATGAGGCGCAGGAAACGATCTATGTCTACGTCACATTGCAGTAAGGAGGCACAGATGAGACAGAAACAGCGAATTATTATTCTGGCCGCTGCCATGCTCCTGCTGTTAGCCTTCGGCGCGGCGGTGCTGGCGCAAACGTCTGCCGGGTTCAACCTGGAGTGGCACGTTATTGGCGGGGGCGGGGGCGAATCCAGTTCGGCCGGCTACTGGGTCCACGGCACGATTGGGCAAAGCGCTGCCAGTCCACCAACGGCCGGCAGCGCCGGTTTTGTCGTTAGCAGCGGCTATTGGTCTGGCAGCACGGGATCGGCAGGCACAACCGTCTACTTGCCGGCGATCCTAAAGAATTAGCGCCTGTTCTGGAGGAAATGGGCCACAGATGGCAGGCAAAACCCGGTCATCTGTGGTCTACCCTAGTCTGAACGGTTCTGTTGGCCGTTCACCAGCCGCTACAAAGGCCATCAGCCGTTACTGGTCCTTCGTTTGCTGTTGTTTATTAAAGGTTGGAATCTTCGATTCCCGGCCAATGGGAGTCTGGCGCATAGCGGCGACAGCTGCGGGCGGCAAAACCAGCAGCTCTTGCATCTGGGCGCGGGCGGCGGCGGGATCGCGGCTCGTGAGGGCGGTCAGAATCAGGCGCATGTAGGCAGCCTCTTGTTCCAGAGCTTCTGCCAATGTCTGGTCTGGATCATCCCAATACCGGCTGCTGCGCAAGCTGACCAACGGCCGCGCCAGCAGTTGCAGCAGTTTATTGTGCGTAGCCGCAAAAATCGCCTCGATAAAGGCTCGATAATCGGCCATCAACGTCGCATTTGCTTCTGGCGGCAGGTCATTCTGATCCCAATACGTCGTCAACAGCTGCTTTCGGTTGTCCAGGTAAGTCTCTATCAGCGCTGCAATGTGAGCCAGTTCGTCATCCGTGGCCTCGACTGCGGCGAGGGCAAACAATTCGGGATAAACCATCTGCTCGAAATGCTCCACGTCCCAGGCTGTCGCTCCGGCGCGGCGCAGGGCCAGAAGCAGCGCCTCACCAAAGGCTTCCACCTGAGATTCGGTGACAAACACGCCGCGGCCGTGCTGCGCTTCGACCAGACCACGAGCGGCCAACATGCGTGTGGCGTCGCGCACCACTGCCCGGCTGACGCCAAACGCTTCGGCCAATTCCGGCTCGGTAGGCAGCGCCGCGCCCGGTTCCCAATCACCAGCCAGGATAGACTCTTTAAGGGTCTCGGCCACCTGTTCGGCTAACGTTTCCTTCTTGACGGATTTTAGGAAGGGCAGGTTTTGGCTCATGGTTATTCTCCTAGCTGCTGGGAAACATGAAGATCGCTCGTCTGACGACGTTGAAGCCAGTCAATTCTTACGTACAAAAATAATGATACCATTAGACCCACTGCCGCTACAATCCAGGCGGCGCTGATCGACCATTGCTGCGCCACGTAGCCCAGCCCGATGCTGCCAATCATGCTGCCCAAATACCCGGCGAGTGATTCTACCGACAACATAGATGAACGACGCGCAGCCGGAATAGCCGCGTTGAGCAGGGTGCTGTGGGGTGAATTGAGTACACCCAGGTTCAGATACATCAACCAAAAGAAGAGAATGAAACCAGGAACGGCCGTTTGCAGGGCCAGCGCCAACAAGAACAACCCTTGCAGCCCACGCACCAGCGCCGCTACCAGGGCATAGCGCTTTCCTAGAAAGCGGCTTAATGGCGTAGCCAGCATATTGCCGCCCATACCGGCCAGAAAACTGCCGGTCATCGCCAGGCCAAACAGGATGGTATTGGCGGATACGCCGTTCAGCAGATGTGCCATTTGCGGCTGCCAGAAAGTTTCGATGGCAGCTAGAGCCAGTCCGGCAGCCACCGTTGTGCCCAGGAGCAGCAGGATGGTTTCGCTTTGCCGGGTCAGGGCCAATGCCTCACCCACCACCTGCGGCGTGGCGCGTAAGCCGGCGGTCCAACTCGTAGCGCTGCCAGACGGCCGTTCTTCGTGTACCGCTGCCGCCACAAAAATAATCAACGCTCCTTTCAAGATGATGGAGACGAGGATGGGCAGGGAAAGGGGGGTGAGAACGGCCGTGCCTTCCGCTGGCAGTCCGCCGGCCATTTGCGGTAAGGCGCTGCCCAACAGAGCGCCCAATCCCAGGGCAAGCAAGGTAAACGTGCCGGATTTAGCCAAAAGCGGCTGTAAATCCACGTCCGGATCGGCGCTTTGTACCGCGTCTACAAACCAGGCGTCTAGCGCCCCGGATGACAGCGCGCGGCTCATACCATACAGAATCATCGCCAGGATCATGACCGGCAGGCTAAAGGCCAGCAGCCAAACCACAGACATCAAAACCATCAAACAGTAAGCGAGCAGCGCCACTCGTTTTCGTCCCACCACGTCGGCCAGACCGCCGGTGGGCACCTCGAGCAGCACAATCGTTGCTGAGTAAACGCCAAACGCCAGGCCAATTTCAAACAGGGAAAAACCGCGCGCCTGAAACAAGAGGGTACTCAGGGCGATGGGTAAGGCGGTGGCAAACCAATACAGGGAGGTTGCCAGGTAATAGACTTGTTGAAGATATTTTATTGTTGGCATTGTCATCTCATCGTGTCATCATATGACCATAAGACACTATGATAGCAAAACGGCCGTCTTCCTGTCAACCCCATAAGTAAAACAAGCGAATATTTCCTCACGCAATAACAACTACACAGCCACTTCGATTTTGGTTCAGATACAATAGGGAGGTTGTCTACTTGGGACGAGGCAGTAACGGCCGTTTATCTCCACACACTCACCGCCTACGCCTATACCCCGCTGACTTCCGGACAAGGCACCCAGTTTCTGGGAGGCGACCGAATTTCACCCGCTTTGTTTGCCCCCTGGCTCTGTTTGCTGGCCTGCACGTCTGAGTTAGCCTGACCGTCGGGCCGAATCTGATAGATTTTGCGTCCTTTTGCCATACGTTCCTTGGCCGTGGACGAAGACGGTGACAAAACCAGCGTTGCCGGTCTCTACCGCACAACGCTGGGCGTTTCCACTCTATATCAAATCACCGCCGCTATTCTGGACGGCTGGCGCTCATATGGCTCCTCAAAACTGTGGCCGGTACCATTACGAATAAATTAGTAGGGCGCTTGAGTTGCAAACGCCCGTCTAATGGCTGCTCATTTGAGGAGGATGTTATCCGCGATTTGTTTGTGGGTTAGTTATGCAATGTGAGTACGTCACCAGGTGAAATGGCGTCTTTATTTGCGATTCCGTTCTGGGTTGTGATGAGGTGGACCAACCGGCCGATCTCCTGCGTATCCTGCGGGTCTTTGAGCTTGAACTCCTTGCGCACGATTGCCATCAGGCCGTCTCCTCGCTTAACCGTATACGTCCACACGTTCCCATCCGGCCCTTGCTCGACGAGCTGTTGCCATTTGTCGTCGAAAGCCCGCCACACTTCCCCCTGCGTGTTGAGGCACCAGACAAGGTCCTGAGGGCCAACGGCAAGAACGTCCGCCTTACCCATTTGCGTTCGATCCCAACTGGTTCCCCACTGAGGTAGCCCGACGCCATCGCCGGGCCGGACGCCGCGGAAAACGGCCCCGTCTGTGCCGCTGTACCAGGCGTAACCGTCGGGATTGACGGCAATGAATTTGGCATCCGCGCGGCCGCTGTGCGTGGGGATCTGGCTCCACGCGCCGTTTTGCCCAAACCAGATTTCGCGATCTTTGTTGATGCAGTAGACGCTCGTTGCATCCACAGCAGCGATGACCTCCGCTTTACCCACCTTATCCTGCACCCAAAAACCTGCTCCTGGGCCATCACCGGACCGGGTGGTGCGGAAGAGCGTTCCGTCTGTCTGGGTATACCAGACGCTGCCGTCGTTGCCGGCGGAAATCGTTTTGGCATCGGCCCGACCGCTGTGCGTGGAAACCTTCGTCCACACGCCGCCTTTGTCCAGACTTTCGGCGTTGGTCAAATGCCAGATTTCGTGGTCTTTGTTGACGCACCAGGCGTTACCCCAATCAACAGCGGCGATAACCTCTGCTTTGCCAACCTTGTCCGGGACCCAGCCTACAGCCCCGGCGTCGCCGAACAGGCGGAAGATGGTTCCATCTGCTTTACCGGCAGCCCAAACGCTGCCGTCTTTCCCGACTGAAATGTGCTTAAATTTTTGTTCAGACATGATTTATTTCTCCGTGTGTTATGCAATTGCTGGTAACTACCAACCCTGTTGCTTGAGCTTGTCGAAGGCAACCAGGACTTCGGCAAGCTCAACCATCGAGGGGTTAGTGGTTGTAATTTTTGTTCCAGGCATCTGATTCTTCTATTCGGACCGAGTACTCAACAGCCCATTCTTTTCATAAACCTGGCCCATCGCTTGTCAACGGGCCACAAGATTGTCTGCCGCTTGCTCATATTCGTCTTCGGTGACGCCCTAGTACCTCAACTTTGTGATGTTGAGGGGTGCTGAGTGTGGTACGCCCTCGTGCCACACGTTCGCACGTGGGCGTGCGAACTCCTCATTTTTAGAAAGTTACGGTACTAGTACCTCAACTTTGTGATTTTGAGGGGTGCTGAGTGTGGTACGCCCTCGTGCCACACGTTCGCACGTGGGCGTGCGAACTCCTCATTTTTAGAAAGTTACGGTACTAGTACAGCT
>JAWOGU010000422.1:0-13774 GCA_046496595.1 Chloroflexota bacterium | reverse complement strand
AGACCCTGGGAAAGCATTAAGACTGTGGCGTTTTTAGCGATGGTACGTCCGGTTTCACTACTCATTTTACAAGTTCCACTACGGTGTCTTCGATTTCTTCTGGCTGCACGTCACTCTCTGTCACAGGAAAAACAGCGCCATTATCCACTACGGACATGCTCTTACTGTCCATTTCACCACGAGCTTGCTCTTGAACCGGCAGCTTTGCTTCGGATTGACGACTCGTTTTCCGCCGCCAGCGAGACTTTTTAGGCGTCAAATTGCGGATTTCTGTGAGCACAGGCAGGCGTAACCCATAACTAACATCAATGGGGAAGCGCAGCGTTCTATCCAGCAAAGCCCCGCCCACAATGCCCACGATACTCAAAATCACACCGACCACCATAAAAATAAGCATATTAATCACAATTTCTTTCAAAGAGGTGCCCGGTTCGGTGGGAATCTCAGGCGCGTCAATCAGAAAATAGGTCTGCCGTATGGCATTGGCAGCCTGGGCGACTGACAGACGCGCATCTTCATCCTTATCCAGGGCACTGGAATACCTATCTTGCGCCAAATTAATTTCTGATTCCAACCGCCTTATTTCCAATGCTTCGATAGCCGGGCGATCCCCTCTCAATGGCTCCGGGTGCGCTATCAGATATTCATTAAGGGTTTGCCGCGCCGTTTCTAATTCCACTTTGTAATCAGCAACCAATCCCACCAAAAAATCCGCCGCCACCTGGCCTTCGTTCCGATCCGCGTTGATTTTCCATTGCAGAAACGTATCGAAGGTAGCCGTAACTAACTGCTGCGACAGTGAAGGAGACTCATGCTGGGCTTGAATGCGGATTTGGTTATTACCCAATGTAGACAACCATACGCTCTCGCGCACTTCCTCGATAGTTTGTTGGACGACCTCTGTGCCCTTTGCCATTTCTGCTTCCAGGTCTGTCCTTTCAATAACAGAACGCACGAAGGCATCTGTTTGAAGCAGTTCGGAAAATTCACCTGAGGTAGTTTGCGCCGGCGTTTCCCAGGTATAACCAACATCACGCAGCGAGGTTATGGAGGTCAAAAGCGATTCTTGCTGCACATAAAATACGCCCCGGGCAATAAACACCGGTTTGAGCAGCAAGTAATAGGCAATAGCTGCTGCTGTCATTAAAACAATTGGCAGCAAATATAACCAGCGATGGCGGAAATAACTCTCTAATAATCGTAAAATGACTAAACGCAGCATAATACTCTCTCTATACAAAGTCTATAAACCAAGTAAACATTTTCTGTTTATGAACTTACATCTATGCTTACAGGTAAACCCTCTCAGGGTCATATCAGGGAAAGGGTCATGGCATGCTCATCAGGAAGTGATTTACGTGGGGCTTGAAACTCATGAGGAACGATATTGACATAGAACAGCTTCCGATAAGGTACAGTCACATCAAAACAAACATAACACAAAGCCGAAGAATGTCTATTGATTTTTAGGCATTACAGGCAGGTTTAGGACATATGGCACATTTCCACAACAGCGCCAGCGTGGATGCCATAAAAAGAAGGGAACGGCCGTTTCCTTTTCCCAATGGCTCATTAATTGTTCGTACAACTTGAGTGGGGTATCCTGCTGTGAGATGAACTGAAATTAGCGGCGAGCAGATTGCATCAATTTCGGCAAGAAATCAGGTTTTTCAGCTAGGCAACTTCCGCAAATACCGTTTCCGCTCGTTCACCCGCCATCATCAGACCCAACTGCTCAATCGTTACCTCGCTGCTGTTCACAATGCCCATGACTTCCCCGCCAAACAGCACCACAATGCGGTCAGACATCGCCTTTACCTCGTCCAGGTCTTCAGAAATAAGCAGTGTGGCCAACCCTTCAGACCGCTGGCGCAAAAGCTGCCCATGAATGTATTCCGTGGCGCCGATATCCACACCCCGTGTGGGCTGCGCCGCAATCAGTACCTGCGGCTCCCGCGCCAATTCCCGCGCCAGGATGAGCTTTTGAATATTACCGCCGGAGAGGTTTTTAATGAGTGTTTCCCGACTGGGCGTCTTCACGTTAAACGATTCAATCAGGTCTTGAGCGTGGTTGGCAATAGCCTTAAAGTTGAGGAAGATGCCTTTGCTGAACGGTTCCCGCACGTAATCTTGCAAAATGGCGTTTTCCGCCACGGAAAAGTCTTTGATGCAGCCATCGTGCATCCGCTCTTCGGGAATGTAAGACAACCCGCCGTCAAACATCTGCGCCGGGGAAAGATTGGTCACGTCGCGCCCTTCCAGCAGCACACGGCCGTTTTCCACTTTTTGCATTCCGGCAATGGCTTCTGCTAACGGCCGTTGTCCATTGCCCGACACCCCCGCCACCCCCACAATCTCGCCTGAGCGCACCTCAAAACTGACGTTCTTCAACACCGGCTTGCCGTAATCGTTTACCGCGTTCACGTTCTCTAGGGTCAATCGGGCAGCGCCTGCCTCCCGCGCCTGTCGATCCCGCGTCAGCACCACCTCGCGCCCCACCATCATGTTCGCCAACTGTCCTTTGGTCACGTCAGCCGTTTTCACCGTGCCGATCATCCGGCCGTCACGCAGCACCGACACCCGGTCCGTCAGAGCGAAAATCTCGTCCAGCTTATGGGAAATGAAGATGAGCGCGTGTCCATCAACGGCCATCTGCCTGAAGATCACAAAGAGATCATCCACTTCCTGCGGTGTGAGAACGGCCGTTGGCTCATCCAAGACCAACAGCGCCGCCCCGCGATACAACGCCTTCACAATCTCCACCCGCTGCCGTTCCCCCACCGCCAGCCTGGAAATAATGGCATTCGGGTCCACTTGCAAACCATACTTGTCCGCCAAATCCCGAATCCGCGCCGACACCACGTCCAGGTCCAGACGCATTCCCTTAGAGGATTTGAGACCAAGGGCCACATTCTCCGCCACCGTCACATTGTCCACCAACATAAAATGCTGGTGAATCATGCCAATGCCATGATTGATGGAATCTGTCGGCGAGTGGATGATAATCGGTTCGCCGTTAAGCAAAATTTCCCCTTCTTCCGGTTGATACAGCCCGTAGAGAATCTTCATCAACGTGCTTTTACCGGCGCCATTTTCACCCAACAAGGCATGAATTTGGCCCGCTTTCACGTCAAAATCCACATGATCATTCGCCAGCACGCCGGGAAAGCGCTTGACAATCCCACGCATTTCCAACGATTCAATTCGGGGCAATCCAGACGGTAACAGGTTATTTGCGCTCATAATTTTTTATCCACTTTACCCATGCCAGGTAACGGCCGTTTTCGTTTCCACCACAATCCGCCCCTGACGAATCACATACAACCGGTCAGGCTGGCGGCGCAGCGCCTCAACATTCGACTGCGCATCCAAAACCACCAGATTCGCCGCCGCCCCCACCTCCACGCCATAATCTTCCAGCCCCCACAACCGCGCCGCGTGATAACGAGGCATATCAAAAGCCGCCTGAATTTCAGCCGGTGCGCCCATATGCGCCGCGTGCGCCGTAATCAAAGCCACTTCCAACGGATCCATCTTACCATAAGGGTAAAACATGTTTTGGATATCATCCTGCCCACAAACCACGTTCACCCCTGCTTCCAGCAGCTCTTTAACGCGGGCAATACCGCGTGGTTTGGGATGAGGATGCCCGCGCCCTTCCAGCATTAAGTTAATGGGCGCGTTAGTGATGACATGGATATTGGCCTGACGCACTTTTTCGATGATACGCGCCGCCATCTTGTCATCCCAGGCCGACATGGCGCAGCAGTGGCCTGCCGTCACGCGGCCCTGCCAGCCCGTTTCGATGGTTTTGTCAGCCAGCAGTTCCAACGTATGCCAATACGGGTCATCCGTTTCGTCGATGTGCATGTCTACATCAACGTTAAATTTCCGGGCAATCTCAAAAGCAATTTCAATGTGCCGCGCCGCATCGGCCATATCCCGTTCGCCGTGCGGCATGCCTCCCACCAGATCACAGCCGTTTTCCAGCGCCTGCCACATCATGTCGACCGCTTCCGGGTTTCGCGTCAGCCCAAGCTGCGGAAAGGCCACAAGCTGGATGTCGATGATGTCTTTGTACGCTTCTCGGGCGGCGGCAACCCCAGCCAAAATGCTTAATTGGGCGATATGGTCGATATCGACGTGACTGCGCAGCCAGAGCGTGCCATGGGAAACGGCCGTTCTCACCACCCGTCCCGCTCGCCTCACCATATCTTCAACAGTCAGGTCATGTTTGACTTGCGCATACAGCTCAATCGCCTCGTGCAGCGTGCCGCTCTGGTTAATCATGCCCTCCCAAAGATACGCATTCTCCAGGTGAAAGTGCGATTCAATAAATGCCGGTGAAATCAACCCACCGCCGGCATCAATCTCCTTCACACCAGAAGGCAGGCCAGACGAAGCCAATGCTGCAATGACTCCCCCGGCAATACCCACTTCCAGAGGCAAGCCCGTCTGATCAGATAAACCATTGCGTATGACTAAATCCATGACATCCTGGGAAATTATAACCAGGTGACAGTCACCTCAGAGGTGACTGTCACCTGAACAGCTAACTTATTTGTAAACGATTACCCATTAATTACGCGGCGGCGCTTCAATGACAATGCTGCCATCAATAATGCCAGCCTCAGCCGCTTTAGCTGCTTCCACAATCTCTGCCGGCAAATCATCGGCATAGATCATGCGCTGCCCGCCATTCGCCAGCGTCAACTGCAAAACACGTCCGCCATATTCTCCGGCCTGATTAGACGTAATCATGTCCAACAACGCCGACCGCCAGTCATAAATAGCCATGGCCTTTACAACCTCCGGCGCCAGCGGTGTCTGATCAGAATGGATACCAAGCCAGGGAATTCCCTGCTCTTTGGCCACGCCAATCGCGCCTACCACCTGCTGTGAAGAACCGGTGAGGACATCAGCGCCTGCCGCAATATGGGTATTGGCCGCTTCGGCCGCCAACGACGTATCGCCAAAAGAACCGGTAAAAGAAATGTTTAGCTGCACATCAGGATTGGTATCGGCAACGCCCGCCACAACACCATCCACATGCAGTTTAGCATCCCCGGCGTCCACCGGTCCCACCAACCCAATAATGCCGGATTCCGTTAATTGCGCCGCAATCACGCCGGTCACATAACCACCCTGCTCAGCGCGGGGTTCGTAGGCAAACACATTGGCAATACCTTCGTCTGCGCCAAAGTTGGTGGTCGTGCCCCAGGCAAAACTGGTTTCGGGATAATCCGGCGCAATTTCAAAGAGGGAGGTGCCATACTGCGCCCCATGAGCCAGAACCAGATTAAAACCGCTGTCCGCATAGTCACGGATGGCGGCGGCGGCGTCGGTGACATTGAACATATTTTCAGTGTACGCAATCTCAATGACATCTTCGCCGTAATGCTCTTGCAAAGCAACCAGCGAATCGTACATGGACTGACTCCAGGAGATGTCCGTGGTAGTGGAGGGCATGACCAGCGCAATTCTAACCGGTTCAATCTCCGGATATTCCATTTCGCCTGCCGCCATTTCTTCTTCGGCAGGAGCTTCCATAACGCCGGCCACCGCCGCCATCACATCCAGATCGCCAGCCACGATTTGAGCAGCCGCTGCTTCCGCCGCGGCGACGGCGTCGGCGTCCAGGCCGTCGGCATATTGCATCACCAGACCGCCATTGGCCAGCGTCAGCGCATAGGCGGTGCCGCCGTATTCGCCTGCCTGATGCTTCTTGATGATGTCAGACAGCACACCGTCCCAGGCGAAAACCTGGGAAGCGGCGACGGTTTCGGGAGCCAGAGGGCTTTGGTCGGACTGGGTGCCAATCCAGGGCACATTCTTTTCACTGGCGACGCCGATAGCGCCTACCACCTGCTGCGCCGAACCGGTGAGTACGTCGGCGCCCGCCGAGATGTGGGTGTTGGCTGCTTCCGCCGCCAGCGCCGTATCGCCAAAAGAGCCGGTGTAGGACACGTTGACCTTAATATCCGGGTTGGCAAATGCGGCCCCTGCCACAAAGCCATCAATATAGAGTTTGGCGTCACCCGCCTCAACCGGACCCACAACGCCCAGGACGCCGGATTCACTCAGATTGGCTGCCAAAACGCCGCCCACAAAACCGCCTTCTTCAGCGCGGGCTTCATATGCAAAGACGTTTTCCAGACCTGCTTCCTGGCCGGTGTCAACGGCCGTTCCCCAGGCAAAACTGGTCTCAGGGAAGTCAGGCGCAATCTCGAACAAGGAAGTGCCATACTGTGTGCCATGCGCCAGTACCAAGTTGTAACCATCGTCGGCATAATCGCGCAGTGCGGCGGCGGCGTCGGTCACGTTAAACATATTTTCCGTGTATGCGATTTCCACCACGTCTGGGCCGCCCGCTTCTGCTTGAATGCGCAGCAGGGCGTCATACATCGCCTGGCTCCAGGCCAGGTCGGTGATGGTAGAGGGCATCACGATGGCGATACGAATGGCTTCAATGCCTTCCGTGTCAGCCTCTGCAGAGACATCTGCCACCTCTTCCTCAACCGGCGCCGCTTCCTCAACCGGCGCCGCTTCTTCAACGGGCGCTGGTTCTTCAGCCGGAGCCGGTTCCGCGGGTGTTTCCGTACCCCCACCGCCACAAGCCACCAACGCCAGGGCTAAAACAAATGCCATTAACAACAACCACAATCTTTTGTTCATTTCTCTCTCCTTTTTGGGGTGTTCAGTGTTTCATGTTCAGTGATTTTCGGCGCTGCTGTTCACTGTCCACTATTTACTGAATCACTGGTTAATTCTCGCCGCGCTCATACGGCTTGGTAAGCGCAGCGGGTTGAAGTGAGCGCCGGAATGGGATTGCCAGCGCCACAATGGTAAGCAAATAAGGCAGCATCACCGCCACATCTGAGGGCAAAGGCAGGCTGAGAACCTGCACCCAAAGCTGGAAAGCGTTGACCGAACTGAACAACAGCGCTCCCAACATCACGCCCACCGGCGCCCAGCCGCCAAAATAAACCAGAGCAACCGCAATGTAACCGATGCCATTGGTCATGTTTTCCTGAAAAATGCCCAGGAGGGAAATAGACAGCGATGCACCGGCAATGCCAGCCAGCGAAGAGCCGAGCATAACGGCGGCATAACGCATCCTGGGGACACTCACGCCTAATGAGTCGGCGGCTTCCGGGTTTTGGCCTACTGCCCGCACCTTCAAACCCCAGGTGGTTTTATTCAGCAAGTAGGTGATGAGGGGCACCAGGAGAAAGGCAATATAAGTAAGAATGCTGTGGCTGAAGAAAATATCGCCCGCTACCGGAATGTCGGCCAGGCAAAAAGTGTCGGTGATGCAGAATTTCAGTTCGCTAAAACCCTTGACGCCTTCCACAGTGCCCAGCATCGTCTTGAACAACATGCTGGAGACGCCAAGACCAAAAAGCGAAAGGCCAATACCGCTGATACCCTGTTGGGCCTGAAAGGTGACGCTGACGACAGCCATGAACAGCCCCATGAGCATGCCCACAAAGGCAGCAGCAAACACGCCAAGCCAGGGACTGCCGGTGACAAAGGTGACGTAGAAACCGAAAAAAGCGCCGACAAGCATAATGCCTTCGGTACCCAGGTTGAGTACGCCGGAGCGTTGGGAAATTGTTTCACCCAATGCCGCGAACAGGTAAGGAGTAGCCAGACGAATGCCGGAATGGATGATGCCCAGCACGATGACCGTTGTGGTTAATTCGCCCATGCTTGTACCTCCCAAACGTTTTTAACGCAGAGGTGCAGAGGCGCAGAGATAACCTCCGCCACTTTGCCACTCCGCCACTTTGCCATTTTGCCATTTTGCACGAGCAGTTTGGTTACGGGGCTGATCATGACGTTCCCTCCTGTGCAGCTTCTGTGGAGGTGTCTTGATTGCTGCTGTTGACACGTCTGGTTTGCCGTTTGCGCACGATGTAGTCAGTGCTGACGACAAAAAGGATGATGAGGCCGAGAACGGCCGTTATCATCACTTGTGGCACCTGCATCGCCCGCTGCATCTTGTCGCCGCCCACCAGCAAACCGCCAAACAAAATCGAGGAGGGGATGATCCCCAGCGGATGCAGCTTGCCAAACAAGGCTGCCACAATGCCTGTAAAACCATAACCGGCGGAAACGGCCGTTGGTTCAAACATACGGTGGTGCAGCCCCAAAATCTCCACAGCCCCCGCCAAACCGGCAAAAGCGCCGCTCAACGTCATCGAAAGCACCATCGTGCGCTTCACATTCATGCCGGCATAGCGGGATGCGTGTCGGTTTAAACCCACCGCCCGGATGCGGAAACCAATCGTCGTGCGCCACAAGAAAATATAGGCAAGAATCGCCATGATGATGGCAAAAATAAAACCCGTGTGCAGCCGCGTCGGCTCTACAAATACGCCATACACCTGTCCCAAATAACCCTGGATATTCAAGTCAGCGGCAGCCTGATCAAGGCCCAACATTTTAGCCACGTCCGTGAACCGGGGCATGTCTATCGCTCTGGGCAAACGTGCGGAATGGGGAATATTCGTGCCTGCCGCCAATTCAGCCGGATCAATCATCGGACCGCGTAACAGGTAATACGAGATCTGGATGGCAATCTGATTTAGCATGATAGTGCTGAGGATTTCGTTCACGTTGAGCTGTGCCTTGAGGTAGCCAGGAATAGCTCCCCAAATACCGCCCATAAAGACCCCCGCCAGCAAGCCGATGAGGATAACCACTGCTCCCGGTAACTGTTCGCCAAGCTGCAAGCCAACCCAGGTGGTAAACAACGCCCCCATGATGAGCTGCCCTTCCGCGCCGATATTGATAACACCGCCGCGAAAGGCGATGGCGATACCTAAACCAACCAGCAGCAGCGGCGTGGCCTTGACCAGCGTATCGGCCAGGCCGTTCTTGCTGCCAAAGGCGCCAACTATCATAGATTTGTAGGCTTCCAGGGGGTTGACGCCTTGCAGCGCCAGAATGACGCCACCGATGGCAAAAGCCAACAGCACGGCGAAAACAGGCATGAGAGCATCAATCAGTCGATCAAATCTATTGCGATTTAACTTGGATTTGCGCACAGAATGCCTCGTTTGGTAACTATGGGAATATGCCCAATGCTAAACAGCAAATGTCATATTCTGCGAAACGATGATGCTTCTTGTCTGCGCCTATTATCCTTAGAATAGGGTCGGTATGCAATTGTGAATTTTTGTACGGATTGGGATGAGCGAAATTGACGAGGATGTCTACGAGGGCAGGAAAGGAGAGAAACAAAAAAGGGTGATGTTTGTCCAGACAAACACCACCCCTCTCAGTTATGACACGCGAACGATGTTGGGCAGCACCACCGGTCGCGAGTGCGTCTTATAGTAAAAGAAGTTTTGCAAGGTTTCGCGCACGGTATCATCAGGATAACGGCCGTTTGCCTTCAACGCCCGCTTCAATTCCTTCTGCGCCGCTTCCATCAAGTCCGCAGACGTATCCATGTGCAAGAAACCACGGCTGATAATGCGGGGTTCACCTACCAGCTTGTTTTTCTTGTTCACCGGCACATACACCACCACAAAACCATCTTGCGACAAGCGCTCCCGATCCCGCATCACCCGTTCGCCGATTTCGCCCACCAGGGAGCCATCCACGAACACGTCTTCAGCCGGGATCGAGCCTGTCAACCAGGCCGTTTCGCCATCCGTCACCCACGAAGAGCCATTCTGTAGAATAAACACCGCTTCCGCGTTCATGCCCTGATCCTGGGCCATACGCGCATGTAAATGCTGATGACGCATTTCGCCATGCACTGGAATTAAAAAGCGCGGCTGCACTTTCTCCAGCATAATGCTCATATCTTCCCGGCTGCCATGGCCTGAAACGTGCACAGTTGCCAGCCTTCCATAAATGACATTGGCGCCGCGGGCAAACAGATTGTTCAACATGCGGCCTACGTCTTCCTCGTTGCCGGGAATCGTGCCGCCGGAGACGATAATCGTATCACCTTCATGCACCTGAATCTGTTTATGCTCACCTTTAGCCATGCGGTTCAGGGCAGAGCGAGGCTCGCCTTGCGAACCGGTGGATAAGATCACCAGTTTATTGTCTGGCACGTTGTCGGTTATGTCTACAATGAGGCCATCGGGTATTTTCAGGTAACCCAGGTCGCGCGCCAATTCCACATTCTGCTGTAAACTGCGCCCGGTGAGAGCCACTTTACGCCCATACTGATGCGCCAGGCGAATAATTTCTTGCAGACGCGCCAACAGCGATGAGAACGTTGCGATGATGATCCGGCTGTCTTTGGCTTCGGCAAAAAGCCGGTCCAGAGTGTCGGCCACTAATTGTTCGGTCGGGGTGCGTCCGGGACGGTCTGCATTGGTGCTGTCGCCCATCATTACCAGCACGCCATTCGGCGTGAGTTCTTTGAGCCGCTTGAAATCGGTGGTCTGGCCGCCGGTGGGGGTTTCGTCCAGTTTGTAGTCGCCGGTATGCACCACCGCGCCCACAGGCGTGTCGATAACCAGTCCAACTGCCGCCGGAATAGAATGCGCCACCGCAAACGGACTGATGCGGAACGGTCCCAGGTGCAGCGTCTGGTGGTCGTCGATGACGTTGAGCGTTGTTTTCTGGCTTACTTGCGCTTCATCCAACATGCGGTCGACCATGCCAATCGTTAAGGCGGTGCCGTAAATGGGGGCGCTAATGCGTTTCATCAGGTAAGGCAGCCCGCCAATGTGGTCCATATGACCATGGGTGAGCACGATACCGCGTAATGTGTCTTGATTTTCTACCACGTAGTCAAAGTTAGGCAAAACTAGATCGATGCCATACATATCGCTTTCGGGGAACATGACCCCACAGTCGATGATAATTTGGTTGCGGCCGTACTCCAGCAGTGTCATGTTTTTACCAATTTCTCCCAGGCCGCCCAGGGGAATTATTTTCAAATTTTTACTCATAGCGTTGTGTTACTTTTTAAGTTTCCTTTCTTGTGTCTAAATAGACTTTGTATTTAAGGCATCCTAAAGATGCCCATTGATTTTATTGCTTATGGTGTTCCTTCGCACAAACAGCCAACAGGGCAAAATGGCTCGTTTGAGCCGAAAAAAGCCTGTGGTGTTCAATAACTGGTGGGAATATCAGCTAACCGGGGTAACGAAATTCTTACAGTAAAGGCACATTATTTTACAATACTGAGGGATAGTATCACACATTTATAAGATTGGCATTAGTAAACGTGGAAATCAGCAAATTCAGACGGAAAGCGGGAATTAGGAGATTCCAGGATTTTTCCCTGTGTTTATCTTGAAATCCCTCAATCCCCGCTATTACGATCATTTATTTCCTTACAAACGAACGGGTTGGCCGGTTCTGGCCGATTGGTAAAGAGCCAGGGCGGTTTTGACGTGGTTGCGCGTTTCTGAGAGGGGGATGTACTGCGCTTTACCATCTAGAATGGCGGCGTGCATGTCTTCTACTTCACCTAAATAGAGTTCCTTCTTGGGGATGCGCACTTTTTTGGCTTTGTCGTTTTCGTCGTAGTGGGTGACTTTTCCATCTTCCAGGGAGATAAACGGCCGTTTTACCACCAGCCGTCCTTTTGTGCCCACCACGTCAATCAGGGTTTGGAACGGTTCGCGGAAGCCGCAGGTGAACTGGGCTATGACGCCATTGGCATAGTGCATTTGCCCGGCAAAGGTCACATCCACGCCCGCCTCGCTGACCCACTGGTCGGCAAACACCCATTCGGGCGCGCTGCCCATCAGGTTTTGGCAGTAGCTCATGGGATAAACGCCCACGTCCCACATGGCGCCGCCGCCCCACTCCGGTTTCATGCGCACGTTCACGTCGGGATCAGACATGGCAAAGTGGAAGGCGCCGCGGATCACGGTGATGTCGCCTAAACGGCCGTTTTCCACCATCTCTTTCACCAGTTTTGTTTGCGGATGGTGGCGGTACATAAACGCCTCTGCTAACATTTTACCCGTGCGTTCGCTCGTCGCAATCATGGCGTCCACCTCATCCAGCGACAAGGCAAACGGCTTCTCGCACAGCACGTGCTTGCCGTGCTCCAGGGCATAAATCGTCCACTCCGCATGGAGATGGTTCGGCAAACCGATGTAAACCGCATCCACCGCGTCCGAATCCAGCATATCCTGATAACTGCCAAACGCCTGCGGAATATCCCACTCCGCCGCATACGCCTCCGCCGACGCCAAAGAACGGCTGGCAACGGCCGTTAACTCCCCTTCCTGAGTCGCCCGAATGGCCGGAATCAACCTCCGGTTTATATTTGCCGTTGATAATAAACCCCACCGTACTTTTTTCATGTCGTCTCCAATGAATACTTGAAGAATAAAGATTGAAGATTGGAGAGAGAGCTAAACGCACCTTCTTTAATCTTCAATCTTTACTCTTTATTCTTTAACCAATCAACGCCGCCAACTTCTCTTTCGACTGCGCTTTAATCTGATCATGCAGACTTTCACCGTGGCTGTCCATCGTCACCACCACGGGAAAATCTTCCACGCGAATGACCCACATCGCTTCGGGCACGCCAAACTCCAACTTGTACACACCCACCACTTCTTTCACGGATTGGGCAATATAGCTGGCAGCGCCGCCAATAGCGTGCAGGTAAACCGCTGGTTGCTCCTGGCAAGCCTGGAGCGTTTTGCCGCCCATGCCGCCTTTGCCAATGACGCCCTTGAGGTTGAAATGGCGGATCACGTCTGCCTGGTACACTTCTTCCCGAATACTGGTGGTAGGTCCGGCCGCCACGAAGGAATAGGAACCATCCTCATGCTCCTTGACCACCGGACCGCAGTGATAGATGACGCTGCCGTCCAGCAGGGCTTTGAGTTCTTCGTACAGTTCCTGCTCTTCTGGCTGCACCGGATTCTTGATGAAATGCTCGATCATGAATTTGTGCGCCGCATCCCGGCCGGTGACGATGATGCCGTTCAAAAGCACGGTGTCGCCCGCTTTCAAACTGCGTATCTCCTCGGCAGAAATTGGGGTTGTCAATTTAGGCATAGCTCACCTCCAGCCCATCCTCATTGAAATTAACGGTCATACTGGCCCGGCGGTTGGCCCAGCACATATAGGCCACCGAAACAAAATAACTGGCGGGCAGGCGGTGCTGCGCCGCAATTTTCACGCCCAGCGCCGTGGTATTGCCGCCAAACCCCATCGGACCAATGCCTAATTGATTGGCTTCTTCATAAATGCGTTCTTCCAACGCGGCCAACTGCGGGTCCGGGTTGGTATCTTCCAGCTTGCGGAAAAGCTGCTGCTTGGCCTTGAGATAGCCGGAACCCCGGTCGCCGCCGATGGCGATACCCAGCACAGCCGGACCGCAGCCCTGACCTTGCGCCTGGTAAACGGCGTCCAGCACCACGCGGCGTACGCCTTCCAGGTCTCGCCCGGCGCCCAGGTTGCCATCCGGCAGTTTGTACTGGGCAGACACGTTCTCGCAGCCGCCGCCTTTGAGCAGCAGGTCTACGTGAATGGCGTCTTCGTCCCATTCATGGAAGTGCATGGTGGGGAAATCTTCGCCGGTATTGTCGCCGCTGTTTTTGCCGGTAATGGTGTCTACGGCATTGGGACGCAGGTAGTTGTTTTGGGTGGCGGCGGCGGCGGCGGGGAAATTCTTGAGCCATGGCGTTTAGCTTCAAGAACCCCCTGTGAATTATTGAGGACTTTTCCAAAGGCTTCAACAAGTTCATACTCGGTTGCACCATTCAGGCGAACATTGATAACATTTCCCAATCTTTGAGAGTTTTGGGCCAAAACGAATCCGGGGATA
>JAWOGU010000364.1:0-4785 GCA_046496595.1 Chloroflexota bacterium | reverse complement strand
AGGAGATTGGCGCGGATGGCTATGTGCTGCGTTCGTTGGGTCGGGGAAATGGATTGGGGGAGTCATTAACGGCCGTTTCCCTTTTCCGCATCGTCGCTAAATACGGTGGGCGCATTGGCAAGCCGGAGTTGGCGCCCCATGATTTGCGTCGCACCTATGCCCAACTTGGCTACGAATCGGGCGTGCCGGTGACGCAAATCAGCCCCCTGTTGGGCCATGCCAGCCTAGAGACGACGATGCGCTATCTCAATCTGGGGTTGGATTTGCAGACGACAGCGAGTGACTTTATTCCTTATGAACGGATGGGAGCCTGAGTTACAATCGTGCCTGCTAGACCATACTGACAAACAAAGGCAGTCCGATGACAGGTTTTCACTTCAAGAACGCTTCTCCTTTGACTCTACCAGCGGTGGAAATCGTTGGCGAACGAGTTCGGTTAGCACCAATCACCAACAAGTACGAGACCGACATCTTCCATGAATTCACCGCGACGATCACTCGCTACATGTTCCCCAAACCGCCTGAAACGATTGATGACACACGGGCATTCATCCGGCGCAGTCAGGAGACGATGCAGGCAGGGAACAATCTGCAACTGGTTATTCTACAGAGAGAGACAGGCGAGTTCCTCGGTTGCTGTGGTTTGCATGGCGAAGACAACGGCCGTAAACCGGAGTTGGGTCTCTGGCTCAAAGCCAGCGCTCACGGACACCGCTACGGCCGTGAAGCCATCACCGTACTGGTTGATTGGGCGAAAATACACCTGGAAGTGGATGGCTTCATTTACCCGGTTGACCGGCAAAATATCGCCAGCCGCAAGATACCGGAATCGTTGGGCGGGCAGATTGTGCGCGAAGCCCAAGTCGTGGCCCAATCGGGACAGGTGTTGGACGAAGTCGTTTACGAGATTCCAGCTTTCGGCAGGTAGACGGCCGTGTCTACACCCCGGAACCTGTGACTTGTACGCCAATCTGCGGCGCAATCCCCATTTCCCCTTTCATTTGAAGGAATTTGTTCACGCTGATTTGCCAGTGCGAGCGTGGTTCATCACCGACGTTGATGAACGGCAGCGGATTTTAACCAAGCTGAAGATGGGCTGGTATCAGCATCAAGTCAGTTTGGTCGAGGAGTCGGTGGCAGGCCGTCTGTTGGTGGAAGCCTGTTTGATCGGAGGGCATCAGACGACCTGGCAGCCACGTTTTAGCTTGGCCCGCACAATCTGCTCAGCCACGGCTTCCGCTTCGGCGCAGGATACGAGTTGGACAAATCTGTCAAAATAGCAGATAATGTGTGCAATTCCTTCGGTATATCCTAAGGTCATGCACAATGAACGACGAGCCGGATTACAATCTTCTCTATGAAACGGCCGAAAGTCAGGCTGGATATTTCACGGCGGCTCAGGCGAGAAGGCATTGGTTCTCTTGGGAGCGCCTTTCGGACAATGTGAAGCGCGGCCGTTTCCTGCGCATTGTGCGTGGTGTTTACCGTTTGGCCCATTTTCCTGGTTCAGCCCATGAAGATTTATTTGTAGCCTGGTTAAGGACAGGTCCTCACTCGGTGATTTCTCATGAGAGCGCTTTGACCCTTTATAACCTGTCGGATGTGTTGCCAGGGGAAATCCATGTGATCATCCCCCGCACTGCCTCCAGGCGACGGCCGGGGCTGCGTCTGCATACCAACCAGTTACGCCCAGAAGATGTGACCAATCGGCAGGGATTGCCGGTGACAACGGTCGCTCGTACCATTGCCGACGTAGCCATTGCCGGGCTGGCCAAAGAGCATATCGCTCAAGCTATTACAGAGGCGCTGAACAGAGGGTTGACGACAGTGGACGAACTCGCTACTCAAGCAGTTTATCATGGAGGGCGGGCAAGGGAAACCATCCAAGAGGCGCTGTCGGAGGGTTTTTCGCATGAAATATAGCAGCGGCGCCGCTTTTCGGCGCGCCTTGGAGGATCGTTTACGCAAGCAGAGTTTTCAATCGGGAATACCCCTCGCACGAATGCGTAAGATGATTGCCTTTGACCGGTTCCTGGCTCGGTTATTCTATGACCAACCTGAGGAATGGGTTGTTAAAGGAGGGCTTGCTCTCCAACTGCGATTGGGGGAGCGTGCCAGAACGACAAAGGATGTTGATTTACTGCTGCTCGTTCAATTACAGGAGATTTATCCCAGGCTGCGGAAAGCGGGGGCGTACGATCTTGCAGATTGGTTTCATTTTGAAGTAGCCAATGTCTCCCAACCTGCGGCGGAAGAATTCGGCGGCAACAGGTATCATCTGCAATCGTTCCTTGATGGACGCGTTTTTGAGAGTTTTCACCTTGACGTTGGCGTTGGCGATCTGCTTGTTGAGCCAGTTGAGTATTTGCCGACGCCAAACCTGCTGGAATTTGCCGGTTTTCTGCCAACGGCCGTTCCCTGTTACCCCATCACGCAGCAAATTGCGGAAAAACTTCACGCATACACGCGGACCTTTCAATCGGGGGAAAGCAGCCGGGTAAAAGATTATGTGGACATTCTTTTACTAGCCGAAATGGGAAGAATTGATGGTCACCGACTTGGAGAAGCACTCTCCTCCACTTTTCTTGCAAGGCGTACCCATCCGCTACCGGTACAGTTACCTGAACCACAGAGGAATTGGGAACGGCCGTTTCAACGACTGGCGGCTGAGGTCAAACTCGAACAACCGTCACTGAAAGAAGCTGACGCAGCTATGCAAGCCTTCCTCAATCCGGTACTACGAGGAGAACGAATTGGTGAGTGGGATCCGCTTCAGTGGACCTGGCAGTAATGCGACTGGTGACACACCAGAGAGAATCCGGTGAAAGTCAAGAGGGATTTTATGATAACTGCACCGCGCAAAAGAGGAAAAATGTTATGCCGCAAATAGAAAGAGACGAAGGACGAGAAAATCGAATCCATGACGAGGTAATAGTTGATGCTTATGGCGCCGAAGAGCAAGCCATGGGTTGGTACTATTATCTGGCCGAATCCATGAGTTTCCCTTTCGAGGCCAGATGTGTGCGGGAAATGCGCAAGTCGCCGCTCAGGCTAAATGAAATTATTACCGTAACCGATATGATTTCCGATGAAGGCAGTGATGAAATGCTGGTGGAGATAACCTTAAACGGCCGTACCCAGGGCGTGCCCCTGGAGCAGATCGAACCGCTAGACACCGACTCGCTCACGCGCCAGGTTATCGAGGATTGGCATTACTGGATCAGTCGGGGATATGACTTCGGCTAAATGATGGCGAGCGCCAGTTCATCGCTGCTCTATCCCGTGTTGAGTGCGATGAGTGGCTGCTACGTCTGGCGCAGGGCCAGGAAGCGTAACTGGTCAAGCCGCATGAGTTAACCATCCATCGGGGAACGGAAGCGACGTTTGCCAGCCGCATGGAAAACTTTCGGGCCGCTTATGCGCGGCGGGCGGCGCTTATCCGGCGGTTTGATCAGGCAATTTTACCGTGAGGGGGAACGGCCGTTTTTCCCAATGCAATTGAAAGAACACCTCACTCAAAATCAGCCAACGGTGGCCAGGCGACAGGCTCAAAAGCCGCCCAAATCAAAGAAAATCTGTGGCTGATGGCGTTCCACCACCCGTTCGGCCGCCAGGGCCAGCCGCAGCAAGGTAGCTTCCTGCCAGTGGCGGCCCATCGCCTGCATCCCGATGGGTAAACCGGCGGCGCTGTACCCGGCCGGGAAAGCGATGGCCGGATGCCCGGTGAAGTTGGCGGGCGTGGCATAGCGCATGATTTCCGCCAACGTCGTCAGGTCCGAGTCGCCGTCCGGCAGAGCGGCCGCCGGAATGGGCGGCGCGGGCAGCCCGGTCGCCGGTGTCAGGATGACGTCCACCTCGGCCAATACCTGGTTGAAATTGTGGATGAGCCGCGTGCGCACGCGCTGCGCCAGCACGTAATCGGTGGCGAGAAAGCGGCGGGCCAGCGCCAGATTGACGCGCACGTCCAGCCCATGTTCCCGCTCATGGTCGGCATAGGTGGCGCTCATGGCCTGCATCATTTCGCTGGCAATGGTGAGGGTGTGGGCTACCCGCCCCGCTTGCAAATCGGGAATCGCCACCTCGCGCACGGCCGCGCCCATGTCGGCGAACCGGTCGAGAAGCGCTTCGCAGGCGGCCACCACGTCAGGCGTGGCATGGCGGAACCAGGGCCAGAAGACGCCGAGAGTCAGGCCACGCAAATCCAGATGGTCCCAGCCCAAGAGCGTCGGGGCCGGCTGCTGCTGGCTGATGGGATCGTGCGGGTCTGGCCCGGCCAGGAGGGCGTAGGCCAGCGCCGCGTCGGTCGCGCTGGCCGCCAGCGGGCCGACGTGGGCGACGCTCCAGTCCAATTGGAAGGCCCCCTGCTCGCTGACCCGGCCAAAGGTCGGCTTCAGCCCCACCACCCCACAGAACGCGGCCGGAATGCGGATGGAGCCGCCGCCATCGGCCCCTATCGCCACCGGACACAGACCGGCGGCCACGGCCGCGGCCGAACCGCTGGAACTGCCGCCGGTGTAGTGGCCGGGATGGTAGGGATTGCGCGGGGTGCCGTGATGGGGATTCTGGCCGGTGACGCCAATGCCAATCTCGTGCATGTTGGTTTTGCCGAGCAGCAAGGCGCCCGCGCCGCGCATTTTCGCCACGACGGTAGCGTCGGCTGCGGCGGGGGTGCGGCCCAGAAAGCGCGTGCCGACGGTGGTGGGATAGGGCAGCATGTCCAGCTCATCTTTGACGGCGACGGGGACGCCATCCCAGAGGCTTAACGGCCGTTGCGCCTGGATTCGC
>JAWOGU010000352.1:0-9161 GCA_046496595.1 Chloroflexota bacterium | reverse complement strand
GACTGTGAGTGATGGAGTTGACAGGTGGCGCTAAAACGGCCGTTGCCGGATAACAGCCTGAAAACTATCGCGTTATGGGGGATAAACGGCCGTTTATCCCCTCATTTTCCCTTCCAACTAACCGTACATACAATGGTCGTATGTACACAGTCACGAGAATATACATTTCTAGAAATTGACGCACACAAATTATGAGCCTGTGTCTCGGAAATGACCTACTCAAGAAACAAACAGCGAAGACAGTCCGGTCTCGCGCCCTTGGGCATCAACAATGCCAAAGTCACCTTTGTAATCCCACTTCGCCCAGGCAATACCATATTCCCGAAACACGGAAAGCATGTCGGCATACCAGGCATCTCGCAGCGTACGCGGCGTTTTCTGATACACGCCAAATTCCCCACAATATAAAGGAAGTCCGGTCCGGGTGCGCACAGCCAGCGGCTCGACCAAGTCTTTGACGAGAACATCCCGGGTAAAGGGGCGGTTTTCAAGTTCAAATTCGGCTTGAACTTCAGCAGGCAGGCTGTCCCAGGCGTCGGCTGGAATGGGCTGGCCGGGGTACTGAATAGGACCGTGATAAGCGCCGCCTTTTTGCCACCAGGGCGCCGTGTAATGCGTGATAAACATGGGATTGTAATAGTGAAACGTGAGAATGCAGTGTTCATCCTCAGGCACAGCCAGATCGGCAAAAGTAGCCGCCGTGCAAAAGCGGTTAGAGCCTAAGACGATGGTCCGGGTGGGTTCCAGTTGGCGCACGACGTTAAACACCTTATGCGCTACTTTATTCCAGTCTTCCGGATCAGGAGCGACAGCCTCATTGAGCAGTTCGTAGGCCAATAAATCAGATGAACGGCCGTTAAACTCCCCAGAAATCGATCGCCACAAATCCGCAAAATGCTCCTGCGCCGCTGCATCACGGTATAACAGCGGTGAATCATCCAGGAAGTAATGACTGCGCAAAATATGCAGGTCAAGCACCACGCGTAAACCGGCGTCCGCGCACCAATCAACTGCCTGATTAAGCAAATCCAACGCCTCAGGGTCGAAACGGCCGTTTTCCTGCCACAACTCCTTTTCATCCACAGGAATACGCAAATGGTCCAACCCTAAACCCGCGAGATAAGCCACATCAGGTCGCCGAAACCAAGTTTGGCGGTTGCCGCGCCCGTCACATTGACTGAGCCAATGAGAAATATTGATGCCACGTTGAATCGAAAAAGTCATATTGACGCCTCCACCAAATCACCAAATAAGAGGAAGTGTACCCCCTTCCCCAGAGACGACAACCACCAGCAACCAGTGAAAAAGGTTTCGTGTAATCATTAAGAGCTGTCACCCCCAGATATAGACAACATAAAGAAGTTTTGTTATTAATCCCTATAAGGAGCCAAAAAAATTTCCGGCCAGAAAATAAAAAAAGAGACTCTCCATGGAGAGTTACACGCCATTGGCATGACGAACGACATGCCATAGACGCCAGGAGACGTTTCCATGGCTCGTCTGCCGCCAATATGCCTCCGCCAGTGCCTGGTTTTGTTTCTGAATTGCCTGCGCTGCTCTGGCCCCGTCGCCAAAATATCGCTTCTCAATCGTTTGCCGCGCGTTCCCCGTCATCCCTTTCATAAACAGGTCAGACAACATTCGATTGATGCGTTTCTGGCGGCCCCTTGGCCGATGATCTAGACGCACTTTATAACTGTTAGGCAGCTGCCAAGCCATGTACGTCACGCCTGGTTTTCCCTGCCCGCCACGATAGTCCACAAAGCCAAAAGCGCCGCCGCCGCGCCGCCAAACTTGCTCCTCGCAGCCAGCGGCGCTCAAGCGTTCGCCAACCACATAATTACGGCTCACATCGACGCCCGCCCGGCGCTCATAGCTGCGCTGACTCTCTGCCGTTAAACCGGTCAAATCGGCCAATGTGTCCCGCGCAATAGGCCGCTCACGTCTGTCATCAGTCGGGCGCCGCCCCGCATGAAAACTGGCGTACAAATAGGCGCGCGCCTCGCCGATGCTGCCCAGCAAGTGTTTCACCGGCACTGCCACCGGACGGCCGTTTAAGCGCGCCACACCCAGTCCAGCCGCCACCTTACCCGCCGAACGCAGCCACACGCTTTCCTTGTCTCGCTGCCAGAAGATTCCCTCCCCCTGTCGCAGCAAATTACGCATTTGCCGCCAACCACAAAGATGCAATGGGGCTTTGGGTGTGGTAAATGCTTCTCTGATATTGACTACGCGAAGAACGCCGCAGCCCTCACTGTCGAGGTGGCGCAGGAGCAGCCAGAGGCGACCGGCGGCGGCTTGCTCCTGACGTAACATGCCTAGAGCGATATCGGGGTAAATTTTGGCAGCAGGGATGGGTGTAGTTGCAGAAAACGGCCGTTTCTCAGGCGCAGGTGTCGTTTGAATACCGGAAATTTGAGAGGAATCGGGCTGGGCGGTCGATGGCGTGTTCTGTTGAGGCTGGGCAGTACGCAGCGCAACCGTCAACGGCTGGCTGCCCCAGCCCAAATGCGCCGGCAGATCGTTGAGCAAAGCACCCAGTCCTGTGACCTGAGAACAGGAAACAGTCTCGGCCTGAGGCCGCGCGTGGGTCTTCGCTCTTAATTGGAGAAGCCGCTCGTTGGCAGCCAACAAGGCGGCGGAAGGCACGGGGCGAGAAGACATCTCGAACACAGGCGACCAGCAGGCAGCGTGAACAGACCAGGCGTGAAACGCATGATCGATTGACACAGGGATCGGCCTGTGCTATCCTCCTATCATCAGGTATACACGCCACTGGGAGGCAAAAAGGCCCCCTCCCCATTTAAGGGGCATGTTGTGGCAGATGGGCAAACATCTCCACAAGATGGTAGTGGCAACAATCACTAAGGGCTAAGCATCCATTGCTTAGCCTTTTTCTTTGTCAGCAGCGGGATTCTAGAACGATTTCCCGACCACTTGCATTATGGGCTTTCAGACCAGCGTTCCAGATCGGCGTCTATTTCGTTTAAGTCGAGCAGACGGATGCCGACAGCCTGCCATTTGCGGCGGGCGCGGCCCACTTTGTCATCTAAAATGACGGTGTGAACTTCAGCAACGGCCGTTTCTGTCCAACCATTAGCCGCAAAACCCACAAAATACACCTGCCAATCTTCCTCACCTTTGGGAATGATGGCAGTCGTACGCTTAACCAGTTCGTGCATCGGTTCCAAATCAGATGGTTCCGTATTCCACAAACAGCAGCCCAAAACCAGGCTGCGCTCTGCTTCACTGATGCCGACGACATCAATGGTGAAAGAACGTTTCCAATCGCTGCCTACTTCTTCAATGGGCACAGGAATTTGATCGCGGGCGCTGGCAAGCAGCAGCCATTCGCGGCAAAGCTCCTGCCAGGTGTTCGTCTGGATGAATTCCGGCAAATTTTCACCAATATTGGCGAGCATTTGCTGCTGCTGCCCCATCGCCAGTTTGGACTGGTAGGCAGCGAGGAAACGGTAATAAAAACGAAGGTAAGGATCGGTGACAAAATAGCGCCCACGACGGGAGTCAGTTGCCCGTTCGGTAACGGGCACGCGCCTTTCCACAAAACCTGTTTCACGCAAGATACTCAGATATTTGGAAGCCGGACCGCCGGATAAACCGGATCGTTCGCTAATGTCGCTCAAGGTTTCGTAACCTTGAGCCATGGCGCGCATAATGCCGATGTAATTGTAGAGGTCAGTGAGGAAGTCTTGGAGCAAAATGCGCGGCTCGTCGAGCATCCAGGTGTTGGAATCCAGTTGGATGCGCAAATTCTCCATCACAGAAAGCGCCGGGTTCAGGCGCTCCCAATAAGCAGGTACACCGCCCCATATGGCGTAAATCGCCACGCGGTCGGCGGCGGTATATTCCGGAAAATATTGGCGGGTAACGCTGAAAGGGAGCGGCGGCAGGTTGATTTGGGCTGTAGAACGGCCGTAGAGGGGCGCCTGATAAGAAAGGAGCTGTTTTTGCATGAGGCTCATCTGTGAGCCGGAAAGCGCCAACACGACATCCGCATCACTCAGCCATTGATCCCACGCCTTTTGCAAAGTAGCAATGAAGGTAGGATTGACATCCATGAGATAGGTTACTTCGTCAATGAAGACAGCCATACGCCGCCCACGGCTGAGCAAAGCGACCTGACGCAGGGCTTGTTCCCAGTTGGCGTAGGTGAAATCCAGGGGGGATTGGGTGTCGGGATCGGCAAAATTGTCTAGAGCCTGGGAAAAAGAACGGAGTTGATCCAGGGCCGACGTGGCTTCCGCCATCCAATAGAAACCATCTGCCTCATGGCGCTTAATCCAATGTGTGAGCAGGCGTGTCTTCCCCACCCGCCGTCGGCCATATAAAACGAGCAAGGCGGATTTATCACTGTGCCATATACGGTCCAGTAAACTTAATTCTCGATCTCGTCCGACAAAACCAGACTTCATCCGCCTACTCCTGGTAACAGACTGCATAAACCCCGTTAGTCTACTTTCGTTTATGTTATTTGATTTCTCTGATGTTGTCAAGTAGTTTTGGATCATATGTTCCAATAAATCAAGGAGCAGCAGTGAATTCAACAAAGGTGTGTAGTCAAATAAATAACAAAAGCGCGGTTACCATGAATGAAAGTAGACTACTTTCATTCATGGTAATGCGCTTTTATGGCCTCCCCTGCCTATTGTGAAGGCCATATCTTGCTGCGATGCGGGATCACGCCAACGCCACCATGATGATCCCGATTAGTCTACTTCCATTTATACTAAATGATCTATGGCGATTTGTCAAGATATTTGTTGTATTAACTCAACACATGTTGCAGTATAACAACATGGAAATTTATGTGCTTATGGCATCAATGCAGTTACTAAAATATTTAGTTAAAAATTCATTGACATTTTGTTAAACTGTTGCTAACATTTCTATCGTTATTGGTTAATTTTACCGAAACAAGATTGTTTTTATGCGGTGAAGCAGTCTGATTGGACAAAATATCTGGTTCATCAAGAGCCAATTACTGTCAATGTATTAGTGAAAATTTTTAGTAAATGAAAGAACGCATTCCATCTTCCTTTAAAGTAACCATCACTGATGTGGCCCGAGAAAGTGGGGTATCGCCGGCCACAGTGTCGCTGGTGCTGCGAGATAGACCGGGTATCAGCCAGGCAACCCGGGAAAGGGTGTTGGAATATGCGGCTGCACTGGGCTACATGCAGACGCCGCTGAAAGTGAACGGCCGTTCCGCCATCCAAAATCTGGCTCTTATCCTCAAAGTACGTCCCAACGATGCGCCTCAAACCAATCAATTTTATGCGCCGGTGGTTTCCGGTATCGAGTCTTTTTGCCGCACGCAGAATATTAACCTGTTTTATGCTCAACTGCCGGTGGATGAAAACAATAATCCGTTGGAATCACCCCGGCTGCTGAAAGAGCAGGCAACGGATGGTTTGTTGTTTGTAGGCATCCATATTAATGAGGCGATTACCCGCGTTCTGCAAAATCAACCTTCCCCCATTGTGCTGGTGGATGCATATTCAGACGATAACGGCTTTGACGCGGTGGTGACGGATAATGAAGCGGGCGCCTACCAGGCTATTTCCTATTTAATTGAAGAGGGGCACAGGGATATTGTGATGTTTGGCGGCGTGGCTCATGCTTTTCCCAGCATTGAAGAGCGCCGCCAGGGATATTTGCGGGCGATGGCTCATCATGGTTTGACGCCGCGCTATGTGGACTGCTATCACAATATTGAGGGGGCTTACGAGGCGGCGCTTTCATTTTTACCTGATATGGGGAAGACAACGGCCGTTTTTTGCGCCAATGATGAGGTTGCCATTTCGGTGATGCGGGTGGCGCAGTCGCTGGGCATTGGTATTCCGCAAGATCTATCGGTGGTGGGTTTCGACAATATCCAACTGGCGCAGTTGGTTTCCCCGCTGCTGACAACCATGCGCGTGGACAAAATGGGCATGGGGCGGCTGGCGGCTCAGCTTTTAGTCAACCGTATTCAACATCCGGAAGCGGGCTATGTGAAGACGGTGATTCAACCCAGTTTAATTAGGCGTGAGTCTGTGGCAGCTATCAAAGATTAATGATCGAAGATTGAAAAAAAGAGGAGAAATGATGAGCAAAACAACTATCATCGGGCAGGCATTGCCCAACATTCCCTGGGAAGAACGGCCGTCTGGCAGTCAGGACGTTGTCTGGCGCTCGGCGCGTAATCCGATTATTCCTCACAACCATATCCCCAGCGCCAACAGCATTTTCAACAGCGCTGTGGTACCTTACGGCGAAGGCTTTGCCGGCGTTTTTCGCTGCGACAGCAAAACGCGGCAGATGCAGCTCCATCGCGGCGTCAGTGAGGATGCGGTCAATTGGACCATCGACAACGAGCGCCTTACCTTCTTGCCGGACCCTGAAACCCCTTCCGCCGCCGAAATCACGGCATTTGAGTACGGATATGACCCGCGCATGGTGTGGATTGAAGACCGCTACTATGTGACCTGGTGCAACGGCTACCACGGTCCCACCATTGGCGTAGGCTATACCTACGATTTTGAAACGTATTACCAGATGGAAAACGCCTACCTGCCCTTCAACCGCAACGGCGTCTTATTCCCGCGCAAGATCAATGGCAAATTTGCTATGCTCAGCCGCCCCAGCGACAACGGACACACCCCTTTTGGCGACATCTACTACAGCGAAAGCCCGGACATGACGCATTGGGGGCGGCACCGTTTTGTGATGGGCGCTACCAAAGGCTGGCAATCGACCAAGATTGGCGCCGGCCCTATCCCCATTGAAACAAGTGAAGGCTGGCTGCTGATTTACCACGGCGTTTTAACATCTTGTAACGGTTTTGTTTACAGCTTTGGCGCGGCTTTGCTGGACCTGGAACAACCATGGAAAGTGATTTATCGTGGTGAGCCTTACCTGCTGGCGCCGCAAGCTCCCTACGAACGGGTGGGTGACGTGCCCAATGTGGCATTCCCCTGTGCGGCCTTAACCGATGCCGCCACAGGCCGTATGGCGCTCTATTACGGCGCGGCTGACACGTCTGTGGCCATGGCGTTTGCTTATGTGGATGAGATTATGGATTTTGTGAAGACCACTCACGTGTAGAGTGGCGGGTGGCGGGTACTCGTCACCCGTCACTTGCAGACAAAAAAAGAACGCCTTCCTGCCAGCGACCAAACTACCAGGAAGGCGTCATGGGTAGGAGATTTGCTTATGGTATGAATTGTTACCTGCATTCCAAAGAACAAACCTCGCTTATTGTCTATTATATGTTTTTCTCACGGAGGAGAAAACAAAATGAAATAAACTAAACTATTTTTAGTGATATCTCTCATGCTTGTTGTCTTTTTAATGGCGGCGTGTGGCGGTGATGCGGCGGAAACGGCCGTTAACGAAGCTCCTGAAGCTGCAGAAGAAGCGGCTGTCGTGGCAGAAGCCCCGGCGCCCACCGCTGAACCGGCTGCGCCAGACGAAATCTCGGGCAGCATCACTGTGCTCACCAACCGCACCGACCTGGTCGATACCACCTTTGTCGAATACGCGGCGCAGTTCAACGAAATTTACCCCAACGTAGAAGTTGAATTTGAAGCCATGACCGACTATGCTGGTGAAGTCAAAATCCGGATGAACACGGAAGACTACGGCGATGTCTTACTCATCCCCGACACCGTGCCCACCGACCAACTGTCCGATTTCTTCGAGCCGCTTGGTTCCATTGCCGACCTGGACCCCATCTACACCTTCGTCACCGAAAAATCCTTTGACGGCATGGTTTATGGTTTACCTGTGACCGGCAATGCGCAAGGCGTGGTTTACAACAAGGACGTTTTTGCCGCCGCCGGTATTACCGAGCTGCCTGATACACCGGAAGCATTCCTGGAGGCCATGCGGGCCATCAAAGAAAACACCGACGCCATTCCTTACTACACCAACTATGCCGCCGGCTGGCCGCTGGTGCAGTGGGAAAGCCATCTCGGTTCTGTCAGTTGTGATGAGAATTACTCCAACGTATTGGTCCACACGGCCGAACCTTTTGCCGAAGGCATGGCCCACAACACCATCTACAAACTAATGTATGACCTGGTCGCCGAAGGACTCGTCGAAGTGGATCCTTCCACCACCGATTGGGAGTCTTCCAAACCGATGATCGCCAACGGCGAAATCGGGGCGATGGTGCTGGGTTCCTGGGCTATCGTACAAATGCAAGAGTTCGCCGATGACCCGGATGTGATTGGCTACATGCCCTTCCCCAGCAATCTAGATGGCAAAATCTGCGCGTCGGCTGGCGGCGACTACAAGATCGCCGTGAACAAACATAGCGAAAACAAAGAAGCAGCCATGGCCTGGTTGAACTGGTTCTTAAATGACTCCAACTTCGCCTATGATCAAGGCGGTATTCCGCCGGTGAAGGGCAGTGAACTGCCGCCGCAGCTGACGGCTTTCACTGAGATGAATGTGGAATTCGTCGCTTCTCTGCCCGCTCCGGCTGGCGAAGAGGGTTGGCTAAATGCCATCGATTCCGAGTCTGAAATCGGTTTGTGGGAACCCACATTCCGGCAGCGCATCGTGGATGCGGCGCGCGGCAATACGGATGAATCGTTTGAAGATATCATGGCGGACCTGAACGGCCGTTGGGCGGAGGCTCAGGCAGCAGTGGTAGGAGATGCCCCGGCAACACAAGTAGTAGCGGCAGAAGAAACGGCCGTTAATGAAGACCTTGCCGGCAGCATCATCGTCCTTACCAATCGCACCGACATCGTCGACACCACCTTTGTCGAATACGCAGCGCAGTTCAACGAAATCTACCCCAACGTAGAAGTTGAATTTGAAGCCATGACCGACTATGCCGGTGAAGTCAAAATCCGCATGAACACCGAAGACTACGGCGACGTTCTGCTCATCCCCGACACCATACCCACCAACCAGTTACCCGACTTCTTCAGCCCTTTGGGCAGCATTGAAGACCTGGACCCAGTCTATACCTTCGTCACTGAAAAATCCTTCGATGGCATGGTTTATGGCCTGCCTGTTACCGGCAACGCCCAGGGTATCGTCTATAACAAAGCCGTCTTTGAACCCGCCGGTATCACCGAGCTGCCTGATACACCGGAAGCGTTCCTGGATGCCATGCGGGCCATCAAAGAAAACACAGACGCCAC
>JAWOGU010000339.1:0-3616 GCA_046496595.1 Chloroflexota bacterium | reverse complement strand
CAGGTGGTTTATATTCCTATACGGCCCATTTGTGGCTATCTGGGTATTTCCTGGCAAGGGCAAAACAGACGATTAAACGATGATGAAGTTTTGTCAGCCGTGAGCATGTTCGTCAACATTACGTTGACGGACATAGAGCCAGACAGCCGACGACCCAAAACCAGTCGGATGTTGTGTTTACCGCTCGAGTTCGTCAATGGATTCTTGTTTGGCATTAATCCTAAGCGGGTTAAACCAGAGATGAAAGCGAATATCATCCGCTATCAGAGCGAATGCTATCGGGTTTTAGCCGACGCATTTTTAACGCCAGGGACGGCAGTCCAACCGGTGGAGGCCAGTGATGAGCCTCTGGTACAACTGCACAACATAGCCCTGGTCATTGCCGCCACGACAAGAGAGATGCTGGCCACAAAGTACCTGGCGCAATCCAATGCCGAACGGCTGGACCGAGCGGCGCTGGTGGTCCGAAATTTGACCCGGCGGGTAACGGCCGTTGAGCAGCAGGTCCGGGCGGGCAAACTGACCGAGGAACAGGCAGCGGAGATTAAACGGCGCGTCAATCTCATCGCCCAAGAGGAGTATAGCAACGATTCTTGGCAAAAAGCGTTGTAATGAGGGAGGTGAACCCAATGAACGACAAAATGACTTGTGAAGAAAGAAAAGCCGCATACCTAAAAGAAGCCGAACAACTCTTTGACAACATGGAAGCGTGGTATGAACAGAACCCAGAAGCCACGCTTGAGGAAATCGAAGCGCGATTGCGTCCGCAGCGTCGCCGACTGATGGGGGAAAGCCTCAAGATACTGGTCAATGGTCGGGAAGATGGCAAACAGGAGGAAATCCTGTGCCCCCGTTGTGGCACAAAGATGCGTTATAAAGGGACGATAGCAAAGACGGTCATTGGCGTAGAGGGGGATACCACCCTCAACCGGGCATATTACAGTTGTCCTAAGCAATGCGAAGGGACAGCTTTTTTTTCCTCTGGACAGGAAGTTGAAGCTGCGAGATGACCAATGGAGCGGTGGTCTCGCCCGTATCGTGACCCGGCAAGGGTTGTTGGGTAAGTCGTTTGCCCAAGCGGCCGAAGCCATCAGCGACGCGATGGGTTGTCCGATAAGCCGCGAAAGTGTGCGTCAGGTCACCCAAGAGTGGGGCGGCAAAGTGGAAGCGGAACGACAAGAGATGGTTGAGCAATTATTTGCGACAGATGTGGTCAAGCCGGAGATGCCTGCCCGGCACCAGCCGATTGAGAAACAAGCCAGCATCTCCACCGATGGCGGGATGATTCTCATCCGCCATGAAGGATGGAAAGAAGTGAAACTGGTAGCCATCTCGTCCGTTCGCCCCAAAACAGCCAGTGAACGGAGTGAACCTAAAGGTAGCCGTCGCTATGCACCCTGGGAACCGCAGATGATGCTGGAAGAACATGGTTATCAGGCTGGTTTATGGGAAGCTGATGCGGCTGGTCAACATCAATATGTGGAAGCGTTGCGGCGAGGTGTGCCCGAATGCGTCAAAGTCAAGTGCGGTTGCCGATGAGGCCGGCTGGATTGAACGGGTTACGACCGAAAACTTCCCCGATGTGGTGCAAATTGTTGACTGGTTTCATCTGACCGAAAAAATGTGGTTTATTGGCAAGCATTGCTACCCTGACCAGGCGCAACGGGAGTTTTGGGTGAACCAACAGCTTGACGCCCTTTGGTTAGGACAGACACAAAAAGTGATTGACGCTGTGGCCCAACTGCCCCCTACCGCTGATGCCCAAGTCAGTTCAGCCTTAGGCTACGTCGAACGACAACAAGAGCGCCTGGCCTATCACCAGTACCGAGTGGCGGGTTACCCGATTGGCAGTGGTTGTGTGGAAAGCGGGATCAATATCGTTGTGCATCATCGTCTCAAAACACAGGAGCGTGGTTGGGAACGTGACAATGCGCAAGCTATGTTGGCGGCCTTGAGCGAACTACACAGCGGCCGTTTCATGTCCTCCTGGCACTCTATCAGCTAATGCCAAGAATCCTTGCAATACTCTCAGCAATATCGCATATTTCTTGTTGGCTAGAGTAGCAAGGATGCAAAGGATTCATGAGTCGCCGCCAAATCTCGTCGCTAATTTCCCCATAATTCTCACGAGCGCTCCAACCATAGGTGGTATCACCAAATACAGTGATAGCTTGTGCCGCGATGCTAGTGATCAAACCAAAACCGATTAGGGTTGCTATCAGGCCAAATGATAATACCGTAAATAGTCTGATACCAGAATTGGACTGCATCCCCCTACGCACCCCAGGAATCAGCAGCGGAATGCAGCACAGCGCCGTAAGAAATCCTGAAAATAGTGCGAAAAACAGAAAAGTTCCCAATTAACTACCTCAAACGGATACAGGTAACGGCCGTTCCCACCAAAAATGAGAACGGCCGTTATCTCCACACCACAAACTGAACGCGATTAGACTGAAAACGCTACCCCATTTCACCTTACCACTTCAGATGCCCCGTGTAAGGAAAGTTTCCCGCCGTAATGTCATCCTTGAAGTGCAGCCTGCCCGTGACACCTTCGTAATCGCCAGTGCCAGTGTTGGCGACAATAGGATGTTGACAGCCGCCAAAAAGCTCTGCACCTATGGGGAAGCCATCGGAATCGCAACCCTCAAATTTAGCCTGAAAGCGGTAAGTCGTGTTGAATGTACCTTGCCCATAGGGGCCATCAAGAATGTATATCTCAAACCCCGTCTCAATATAAATCCCGCTCGGCCCGCAAGTATGGGTCTCGACAAATACGTACTGACACCCTTCTAAATCTCCTGTCATTTTGGTAGCGAAATCGGCCGTCTGCCCTGCCTCATTTACCACAACATCGGTACATTCCCCTGCTTCCGGCACATAGCCGATCCCTGCTATCTGCGTTGCCCCTGCGGCACTCACCGGGGTCACAAAGCCAACGGCCATAATTGAGCACATGACGACAACTACCATGCTGATACGAAACCACGTTTCAATCTGACCAGACTTAGAAATGGTATGGAACCCTTTTTGCATACTCATGGTTTTTCTCCTTAATCTTGCTTGATTCACAGAAACGAAAATGGATGATTTTCCCCGTTGTTTTTGCAGGGGAGATTCGTGATGCGTAGACATTTCGATAGACACCTCCTATTTACCGGCAGACAGGGCACATCAAATGTTTCGCATGGCAAATCTTTAGTGACGCTGCCTGTTATGAAATTGAAACTGCAAAAAACAGGGTCTTGAGCGACTTGTTCCCAGTTTAGACCAGGATTAGGGTGGATTTCAAGGGAAAACGGCCGTTTATATCGCTTTTGTATCGCCTACCGCCAATTCTCCAAGTGATTTGTTCACTGGCGACTTTCCTGTTTTAGATGTGGAAGAGCTCCATTTTCCAACAATTGGCACAGAAAACGGAGCAATCACTTTTTCATTATATCAATCAACAAAGTCTTAGCGGGATTTTAATGATTGCCATCAGCTGTATACATTATGTCAATATTAGTTGGTAGAATATCAAAATTTTGTATCCTCAATTCGTACTTTCCTTTACTTACTGGATAAGTTTTTATTGAGGATGTATAGAATGTAGACTCTTTCTTGAAACCATTGG
>JAWOGU010000316.1:0-4097 GCA_046496595.1 Chloroflexota bacterium | reverse complement strand
CTTATGGGCGGTGATGTCATACAACCACACCACCACTCGCCGCCCCAGATAGACGCCTTCGGTAATCACCAGCAGCCAATAAAGCAGCGCCGCAGCGCCGGCCGCCAGGAGTATAACCAGCAAAAGCCATAACAAACTCATGCGCAATCACCTCCGCCGCGCCCCACATCACTGAACAAGAACTCTGCCACTTTGCCGCTCTGCCAATCACAAGCTTACACATCGTTGAAGACCCACAAATTGTAGCGCGCTTTGCCTCAATCATGAATCAAAATTGCGAGCAGCCTGGAGCCATGTTATAATCCGAATCATTATTGTCAAGTTGTTCTAATTATTAGCACACACACAACATCCCTGACATAATTTGTGAGTTACCTAAAAAACACCCTGGTACAGAGTCGTCGAAAGGGAAAACTATTGTAGAAAAGGTTACACATGCCGCTTGAGTTATGGGGGGCAGCGGATTCGATAGCCCTATCATTTCCGCAACGCCCACTCGAATACTTGTTGTTGCTGTTGTACGTTTCCCTACTGGTGTACATTCTGTACTCCCTGCGTACTCGCTTCTCGCAATTTACCCAACAAGACTGGACGATAACGGCCGTTCTTGCCGCTGCCGGTCTCATCACCAGCCAGCTCTTCCCCATCCACCTTTCCTTCAATAACCAGCTTTCTCCCCTGTACGCCGCCCTCAATCCGGTAACGGCCGTTGCGCCCTTTGCCGTAGTCCCGCTTCTGTTTGCCGCCACCCTGCTCAATCCCATCGGCGCCCTGTTGGTAGGCATGGCAACGGGTTTAGGCGTGTCGCTCGGCCAGACGCATCAAATATACGCCATTTTCAACTATGGCCTTGCCGGGCTGCTTGCCGCCTATTTCAGCCAACAGGCTTATCAAGGACGCCTGTTCCGGTGGCTGCGCCTGCCCATTGTCTTTGGCCCGGTCACCATGAGCCTCACAGCCTCCATTTTAGGGTTCGCCACCTTTGTCAACACCGACCCCAGCGCCGGAAACCTGGCGGCGTTTGACCTGGCAACGTCCACCGCCCTGGCCAATTTCCTGCCTTTGGTGCTGGAAGGCTTAATCGCCGGCGGCATCGTGATGCTGGTCTGGCTGGGCGCGCCTGAACTAAAACCGCAAACGCCAACCCTAATACCGACGCCCTGGCAGCGCAGTCTGGGACAGCGGCTGGTGATGAACTTCATCATGTTTGCCGCCGTCGTGCTGGTGTTGATGGTTTTTGTGGTCTACAACGTGGCGATTTCCGTGTCAACGCGCCTGGTCATCAACCAGATGGCCCATAACGCGCAAACAGTCTCAAGCCAGATCCCTGATTTTCGCGGCAACCTGCAAAATCTGCTCTCCATCAACAATGAACAAAGCCAACTGCTCAGCCCCGACGCTGCTGAAAGCCAGAAGGCGCTCCAGCAGTTATTCCGCGTCAATCCCTTCTACCGGCGCATCTTCCTGGTCAACCAGGACCAGTCCATCACCACCTATTTCCCGCAGGATGGCGAAAATGTGGCGCTGTCTGATTTGGAGAAAACGGCCGTTCTCGAAGCCATCCAGGAAAACCGCTCAGCCACCACCGCCGCCGCCGCCCTCAACGACGAGTACATTGTCAGTTTCGTGGTGCCCATTTTAGACGAAGCCAACCGCCCCACCGCCGCCCTCGTGGGCCGTGTGCCCGAAATCTCACTCAACGAACTCATCATCGGCATGGAAGGCATTGTGGGCCGTGGCGCCGGTTTCATTGTGGACGAACGCGGCGAAATCATCGCCCACGCCGACAGCAGCCAACTCCTCAGCAACTGGCAAATTCCGGCCACTATCGTACGCCAGATTACCACCAGCGAAACCGCGCCCGGCATCGCCTACCAGGGCCGCGACAGCCAGACCAACACCCGCGAACTTGTTTACTATATCCAGGGAGAATCCCATCCGTGGACTGTGGTCATCACCGCGCCCTACGCCACCGTTCTCAACCTGGCTTTGAGCATCGGCTTTCCTCTGGCGGTCGTCATGGTAATCATTACCGCCTTGTTCTACGCCATCTTCGCCTTTTTAGGCCGGGACATCACTCGTCCCATCACCGAGTTGGCCGACGCCTCTACCCGCATGGCCCAGGGCGACGAATGGCGGCCCGAACACATCGAGCAGCGCGACGACGAAATTGGGCAGCTCACCCGCGCCTTTACCGTCATGCAGCGCGCCATCAAACAGCGGCTCAATGAATCAGCCCTCCTGCTCGACGTCAGCCAGGACGTTTCCAGCAGTCTGGACATCACCACCGGTATGCCCGCCATCCTGCGCGGCGCATATCAAGGCACCGGCGCCATCGGCGCGCGCGCCGTGGTGCAAAACCCCAGCACCGGTCAGCCGCTCACCTTCAGCGAAGGCGCAGCGAACGACATGGCACATCTGGACCGCCTGCTCGTCAACGCCCTGCGGCATAAAGAGCAGCTTATCCTGCCATCCTCCGCCGCCATCGCCGAAGCGCTTAGCCTCCCCACAGAACAAGAAGGCGCCATTCAATCCTTGATCGCCCTGCCCCTTTATTCAAAAGAGCGCTTCCAGGGCATGATTTGGGTCGGTTACCGCACGTCACACCAACCTGACACCGCCGAACTCAACCTGCTCAACACCCTGGCGGGACAGGCCGTGGTCCTGGTGGAAAACGCCCGCCTGTTCGCCACCTCGGAAGGCGGACGCCGCCGCCTGGCAGCCGTTCTCGCCAGCACATCAGACGGCGTCATCGTCACCGATCAGACACAGCGTGTGCTGCTGATCAACCGGGCCATGGAACACATTTTCAACCTGAAAGCCAGCGAAGTAGTCGGCCGCCCGGTCGCCAACATCATGCCCGCGCCGGAACTGGTGGATGCCTTAACCAGCAAAGATGAAGTGGTGCGCAACCGTGAAATCCCGGTGGGGAAAGGCAAGGTTTACTACAGCAGCACCTCGACCATCGTGGGTAACGATGAGCAGGTGATGGGGCGCGTCGCCGTACTGCACGACATCACCCATCTCAAAGAGATTGACGCCATGAAATCAGATTTCGTGGCGACCGTTTCGCACGATTTGCGCAGCCCGCTGACCTTTATGCGCGGCTACGCCACCATGCTGACCATGGTCGGCGAAATGAACGATAAACAAGAAGATTATGTGGAAAAAATTCTGGGCGGCATTGACCAGATGGCCCGCCTGGTTGACGATCTGCTCGACCTGGGGCGCATTGAATCGGGCACCACGCTGCACGAGGACATGATTGAAGTGGAGCCGCTGCTGGCCGACGTGGCCACAGAATATTGGCAGCACGCCCACATGTCCGGCATCAAGCTGGAAGTGGATGTCAATCCCAAGGATCTGGTTTTTGTGGGCGACAAACGGCTCATCCGGCAGGCGCTCACCAATCTGGTGACCAACGGTATCAAATACGCCCCCAACAGCGGCTTGATGAAACTGCACGCCGAAAAAACAGGGCCGGAAGTTGTCTTTAGCGTGGTGGATCGGGGTCCGGGTATTGCACCGCCGGATCAAATGCGCCTCTTTGAACGCTTCTACCGCGCTCAGGAAAAGGGCACGGAAAAAGTAAAAGGTTCCGGTTTAGGGCTGGCAATTGTGAAGTCGATTGCGGAAAAACATGGCGGCCGGGCCTGGTGCCAAAGCGCTCGCGGCAAGGGCAGTTCGTTTTTTGTGGCGATTCCCCTGGCGCAAAACGGCCGTTCCCCCCAATAGAATAACCTCAAAAGAAACTGTAATCTGCCGGAGATCAAAGATTTAAGATTGGGGATTCATCGCGCATCTCTTCCCTAATCTTTAATCTTTCGTAACTATACAGCGCTGTCAAGGGCTGAGCTTGTCGAAGCCCGGTTCCCTTCGACAGGCTCAGGGAACCTACGTGTATAGTTCTGAAAACTCTGGAAAACTTTCATCACGTCACAAAAGCCAATACTGCATCCCATTCGGGGGCCGTTAATCTCGCTTGCTCTCGCATCTGCTCAACATGCTGATGAATCAGTAAGCATTTCAGACCTTCCAAAAAGAAGTGGCGGGTTATTTGCCCTTTGCCGTTTCCTAACTGGCACAGCCACTCAATA
>JAWOGU010000312.1:0-20767 GCA_046496595.1 Chloroflexota bacterium | reverse complement strand
ATTTCTTTGAATTTGCCCTTCACGCCCAACACGCCCCGCGCCGCGCCCGTAGACTGCATCGCCGCCCGCAGACCGGCAATCACTTCCGGCGCGTGATGGATCATGAGCTGTTTATCGACGTGGGTCAGCGGTTCGCATTCCGCTCCGTTGGCAATGACCACCTCGGCCTTTGCTTGGAGCTTGACATAAGTCGGAAAACCGGCTCCCCCGGCCCCGGTTACGCCTGCGGCCTGCACCGCCTTGACAATTTCTTGCGTCGTTTCCACTTGATTCTCCTAAATGCCCTCTCCCCCGCCCTCTCCCACAGGGAGAGGAAGCCTGTTTTCCCTCCTTTGGGAGGGGATTAAGGGGAGGGTTAAACGGCCGAAAATGCCCCTACCAATGTACAGCGCCGGATGCGCGTGAAGGTGCGGGCGGTGGTCATGCCTTCGCCGGTGCGCCCGGCGATGGTGAAACTGGTGTGTCCCTCGCCGCCAAAACCCAGGCCGGCGTAGGAGGGCGCATTTTTCACGAAGACCGTCGTATTGATCGCCCGGCCAAATTCGCTCATATGGTAGATGTTGGAGGAGTGGATGATGGCTGAATGGCGCAGACCTTGTTCTACTTCAACGGCCGTTTCCACCCCATCCTCAAAATCACGCACCCGCACCACGCCCAGCACCGGCATCATCAACTCCCGGCGCACAAACGGATGGTCCTTGTCCACTTCTACGATGATAGCCCGCATTTCTTCATCGGCCGGGATGCCCATTTCCGCCAAAATCACGCAGGCGTTTTGACCGATGTAGTGGGGATTGGGACCGGTGCGTTTTTCATTGAGTACGATTTGCTCTAACTGGGGCAGCCGTCCGGGGTCCAGAATGTGGACGTTACCGGCGGCGCGGAAAGCAGCCATCAATGCATCGGCAATACCGGCGGTGACGATTACTTCTTTCTCCGAAGTGCAGGGCATGTTGTTGTCAAAGGAATGGCCCAGAATAATGTCCCGCGCCGCTTTCACCGCGTCGGCCGTGTCGTCCACCAGCACCGGCGGGTTGCCCGCCGCCGCGCCAATGGCCCGTTTGCCCGATTTCAACGAGGCGTCTACCACGGCCTTGCCGCCTGTGGTGCAAATCAGGTTGATTTGCGGATGGCTCATCAGTTCCTGAGCCACTTCAATGGTGGCTGTGGCGGCGGCGACCAATAGATTGGCCGGACCGCCGGCGCTTTCAATGGCTTCGTTCAGGATGTCCATGGTCGCCAGGGAAGATTGCTGGCTGGCGGGATGGGGGGCAAAGACCACCGTGTTCCCGGCTGCCACCATGCTGATGGCGTTGTTGATTACCGTGGCGGTGGGATTGGTGACGGGCGTGATGGACAGGATAACGCCGAAGGGGGCGCATTCTTCCAGGGTCAGGCCATCGTCGCCCACGTAGGCGTCGTTGGGCAAGATTTCCACGCCGGGCGTCTTTTCGGCGACGAGCAGGTTCTTCAACACCTTGTCGGAAACGCGCCCCATGCCAGTTTCTTGCACGGCCAACTGCGCCAGCTTTTGGGCGTTTTCAATGGCCGCTTCGCGCATGGCCTTGATGATGGCCTTGCGCTGCGTCAGGCTGACGCGCCGAAAGCGGATGAGAGCCGCATTCGCCGCTTTCACTGCTTCGTCTGGGGTAGCGAAGACGCCGCGATAGTGGGCGGCGCGAGGCAGGGGGGAATGGGAACGGCCGTTGGCAGCGCCACTGCCACCCATCTGCGCCAATACCTGCTGAATAATCGCTTCGATTTGGGAATCTTGGATTTGTATGGTCATGGGTTCACTCTCTTCAAGATTAACAATTGTCAATCGTCAATCGTCAATCGTCAATTGTTAATACGCCGCCGCCATCGCCTGCGCTACTGCTATATCCTGCTCCACAGAGCCGCCGCTGACGCCGACGGCGCCGACCACTTTGCCGTCTTTGTGCAGCGGGAGACCGCCGCCCACCAGGGTGATTTTGGGCAGATTCACGTCAATACCATAGAGCGATTGGCCTGGTTGGGCCACTTTTGCCAGCTCGTGAGTAGGCAGGCGGACGGTGGCCGCTGTGTACGCCTTGTGGGGCGCCAGGGTCACGCTGACGATAAGGGCATCGTCCATGCGCCGGGCTTCGATCACGTCGCCATTTTGGTCTACTACCGCCAGGACCATCGGCACGCCGATTTCTTTGGCTTTTTTCATACCAGCCTCGACCATGCGGTCACAATCTTTCAGGGTGAGTTCCATCTCGATTTCTCCTTGAGAGGGAGGCAAGAAGGATTCTTGCCCGCCGCTGCGCAATTCCGCTGGCAAATTCTGGGTGATGGTTTCGATAAGTGTGCGTTGTTCGTCAATACGCGCCAGCACATATAATAAATCCGACAAGCGGTTCACGTATTTCATCAAGTGAGGATTAACCGCCTCATCCCGATTCAATCCGATCAGCCGCCGCTCGGCGCGACGAAAAATTGAGCGCGCCATGTCCAGCGCCGCCGCCGCCGGCGACCCGCCGGGGCGTACAAATTGACCGGTCTGAATCCATTCCTCGTTGTAATGATCAATTAACCGTTCCAACCGTTCCACCTGGGATGGCTGGACGCGGGGAACTTCAAATTTCAGCGCTTTCCCGCCGGGCACAAAAGCCGCCTCGGACATCACGGGAATGAGTTCGCCTTGCAGATCGATGATGTGACGGCACAGGTCATTGTATTGGGTGGTGGCGCGAGCCAGCCCCAGGGCGGAGGTGCCTTCATCCATCGTGCCATAGACTTCGATGCGCGCATCGTCTTTGTCCACGCGCACGCCGCCCAGAAGGGAGGTCTGCCCGGCGTCGCCGCCGCGGGTGTAAACGCTGCTGCTCATCAGGCGATGTCCACCGAATCAATGATGCCCACAATGGCGACGTCCAACGGCGCTTTGCGATGCTCGTCGCTGATGACGCGCGCCGCGCCGCCCTGCACCCACAACACAGTGTCTCCCTCGCCCGCGCCCAGTGTGTCCACGGCGACCAGGCAGTTTTCCCGGGGCTGTTCGGTGCGGGGATCTATTTCTTCGATGACCAGCAGCTTGAAGCCGACCATGGATTCTTCTTTGCGGGTGGCGACGACGGTGCCGATTACTTTTGCTAAACGCATGTTTCACCTCGGTACAAAAGGGATTAAAGATTGAAGATTGAAGATTGAAGATTGTCTCGTCTCCGGTTTCCAATCTTTAATCTTTAATCTTCATTCATGTTTTTCTCCAGGAATTTCATGTTAAGACTCCGGCAAGTATACCAAGCGCAGGTTTTGCCGGTAGGCGGTTTCCTGGGCCAGAGGGGTCAGGCGGGTTCCGGCGGGCAGGCGCAGGCTGGAACCGAATTGGCAGGCGGCTAAATCAGCGGCGGTGAGGATGGGAGAACGGCCGTTTCCCATCCCCACGCTCAACACCCTCGCCGGTGAAGCCGGGGCGGGTTGGGGCGCGGCGGGTTGCAGTTGATGGAGAACGGCCGTTACAAATTCCTCTTCCTTCACCAAATTCACGCCAAAATCAATCAGTGTAGACAAGTTGCCCGCCAGCTTTTGCCGCAGCGCCGCCGCGCCCGTATTCGTATCACTAAAAATCAGGCCGCCGTTGCCATAGGGATCAGCCCCGTCACACACCGCAATCACCGGTTTTTCGGCCAGCAGTGCGCCCAGCACCAGCGTAGAAAACAGCGAATCCATCAGACCCAACGCCAGCCGCGCTGCCGTGTTCATGGAAAGCGTGGGCACCAGCACCAGGTCGCTCTCGCGCACCAGTTTGGGCGTGTTCACCCACTCCTGCGGCCCGATGATTTCCTGCGCCCCGGCGCGGCGCACGTTGTCCTCGCCGATGACGTGCAGCGCCGAAGCCGTCATGAACACGGTTAGATTGTGGTTGGCCTGGGTGAGCAGTTGGATGGTTTCCATGCCCACCACGTAGCCGGTGCTGGCCCCGCTAAACAGCATCAATACCCGCTGTTGTTTAGCGTCGGCGGCCATCCTGGCCCTGACCAGCGCCACCACTTTTGTTATGATTTCGTCAATGATTGCTTTGTCCATGATGGTTTTTTTATCAGCAGATTTCGCAGATGAAAGAAAAATCTGCGTCATCTGCGTCATCTGTTGATCACTTTCTGGGAATAATCAAGGTGCCGGTTTGGCCGCTGCGGATGCCGATGGCATTGCCTTCGTCGGTGTCCAGATGGACTTCGGTGCGCCAGCCGGCTTTGACGCGCACCAGGATGCCGTGCAGCGTTGTGGGGCGCGGGCCTTCAATGTGCAGGTCGAGCAAATCGCCGTGTTTAACGCCCAGGGAAACGGCCGTTTTGTCACTCATATGAATGTGTCGCCGGGCAATAAACGCGCCGCCCCCCCCGCCGCCGGGCAGCGTCACCGCCCCTTCCGGTCCGACCAGGGTGATAGGCTGGCAGGCAGGGTCAGAGCCGTCGGTGGCGATAGGTAATTTCATGCCGATGATCAGGGCGTCGGTTTGGGCCAGTTCTACCTGGGAAAACGGCCGTGTCGGTCCTAAGACCCGCACCTTTTCAATAGCCCGTTTGCGGCCTACGACCATCACCTGTTCGCGAGCGGCATAGTAGCCCTTCTGATAAAGCTCGTTATAAACTGTCAGATCGTGCCCTTTGCCAAACAAAATTTCCACATGTTCCGGGCAAAGATGAGCGTGGCGCACGGAAATGCCAATGGGCACTTCCAGTTCCAGGTGACTGTTACGGGCAACGGCCGTTGGTTCCGCCGTTTCTGGTGACTCCATAGCCGCCAGCCGGCGCAGCACTTCCTGGGAAATACGCTCCACGTTCAGCGTCGCCCCGTTCAGTTTCATAGTGGGTTGGTTGATGACTGTTTCCACGGTTGTCATCCCTCTTTATTCTTCCAGCTTGCGATGGGTGGGGCAGTATTCCGAGCCAGGTACGGCCGTGCGTTTGCAGCGTTCGCCGGATTTAGTAAGAGCGGCGCACTGCTGCGGTTCAAGTTCGGCCTCTGCCTCCACTTCTTGCTCTACCTCTACCTCTTGCTCTATCTCTATCTCTACCTGTTGCTCTTCCTCTCGCTTCCCACGTCCCCGATCCACGTTGGCAATCAGCGCCTCGATTTCATCGTGCGGGCGGGGGATAACGTGGCAGGCATACACCTGACCCACGCGCCGCGCCGCCGCCGCGCCGGCGTCCACGCCCGCTTTCACCGCGCCCACGTCGCCCACCAGTTTCACCGTGATTTTGCCGCCGCCCTTCGTATTTTCATAACCCAGCAGGATGATGTTGGCCGCTTTCACGGCCGCATCGGCAGCTTCGATGGCGCTGACCAGGCCAATCGTTTCGATTAATCCTAATGCTTGTTTCATCGGATACCTCTCTCGTTTAATTTCTGGACGATCAACGCAACCAGCGCCGCCACCTGGGCCTGATCTTCTATAGACGCACCGCTATAAGTGGCTCTCGGTGAAACGGCGGCGTAAGCCTCCGGCTGTGGCAGGGAGCCAAGGACCGGCTTAGTCTGGTTTTGGGGCGGCATCTCCTCATCGATAAACCGGAACGGTTTGCGGATGACCATGCGCGCCGCGTTGGCCCCCATCACCCGGCAGAAATAGTCGGCCAGCCCGGTAAATTTCAGCGACATCACCGGTTTTCCCACCGGCATATGGCGTTCGTGCAGCACCACTTCTTCCGCTGAGATGGCGACGCCGATGTTAAAGCGGGAACTGCGCGCCGCTTCATAAGCCATCGTTGCCAGATCGTAAGCCGTTTCCGTGACCAGGCGGCAGGGCACGCCCTCTTCTTCGGCGCCGATTTGCACCCATCGGTAGAGAGCGATGTCTGTGCCGGGCAGAAGGGCAACGTGGATGGACGGCCGTTCTTGTTCCTTTGCGTCCATGCCGTTATCTCGCCCTCTGCCGTTCGACGTAGCCCAGGACCAACCCGGTCGCTACGGCGTTCACCGGTCCCAACTTACCGCGAATGTTGGCCGTGCCTACCACTGTGCCGAACTCCGCCAGCTTGTTCATGAGCATTTGCGACAGTTCAAAATCCTGCCCGGAGCCGCCGACGATGGCCACAAACTCAATGTTGCGGATGTTGCCCAGCGGGGCCACCGTCTTCAGAGCGCGCAGACTGTTGCGGAAAAAGACGCGCCGTTTGGCTTCCCGGCGTACTTCGCGGATGCGCTCGATGGTGTGTTCGGTGGGGATGGGAACCAGCCCTTCTTTTGTCACCAGAGCCACCCGGCCAAACAGCTTGGGATCTAGCGGCTCCTGGAAAAAGCGCACCGAATTGTCTTCGTTGCGGATGTGGAACAGACTTTCCACCTTCGCCAGCGGATACCGTTTAATCTCTTCGGCCACGTCCACATTTGTGCCCGTGGGCAGATCCAGCTCGCGCTGAATGAGCAGCGAGACCATGTTGCCCGCTCCGGCCAGATGGATGCTGTGTACCGGCTGCCCTTTAACCATCAGGGCGGCGTCGGTGGAACCGGCGCCCAGGTCTAGAATCGCCAGGGGCACGTCGATGCCGGGGGTGGTGAGCGTGCCCAAAATCGCCATGTTGGCTTCCACGCCGCCCAATTCCACCGGCACGCCGATTTCCAGTGACAGGGCCTGGGCCAGCCGTTCCATGAGCAGTTGGTCGGTATTGACCATCGCCGCCAGACCGACGGCGTTTTCCATGGAGAATTCTTGCGCCAGTCCGCCGGACACTTTTTGCGGAACCAGGCAGTCTACGGCCAGGATGTCGCGGATTTTGATTTCTTTGAGCGGTTTTTCGGTGAGGTCGCTCATGGTCTGGCGCACGCGCTCTACCATGCCGCCGACGTTGGTGCCGGCCGCGCCTTCGACATCTTGCAGCCGCCCAACCTGGTTCAGCCCTTCCATGATGGCATCCGCGCCGCCGTCCATTTCCACAACGGCCGTTCTCGTATCCCCAATCAGCTTTAACGTGCCTGCTGGAATGCGTCGCGTCTGCACGTCGCCGGCCGGGGTGCGAATCACCACCGCCGACCGCAGCCCAATCAACGCTTTGGCAATGGGGATCACCATTTGCGTTTCTTGCGGCGTCAGTTCAAACAGGGTGGCGATGCCGTAAGGATTACATAGCTGGCGGATGACCTGCCCATGTTCGCCAACTTCCACGGCTGCCAGCATGTTCAGCGGCACGTGGTCAATCAGGCCCACTTCGTCTACGAAGGGCAGAATCTTGGGCAAGCGGTTGGCGATCAACACGCCATCGTCGGACTGCACGATGCCGCCCTGCACGTCTACCCCGGCCTCTATGGCCCGCTTGAGCAGCGAGGCCGCCAACTCGAAGTCATACGTCTTGGGGATAACCACGATAACCGGTTCACCGCGCCGCACCGACACCAGATTTTGGATGTGGACGGTCTGCCCGACGCCGATGCCCATGCCGCCCGGCGAGCCGGGATTGTGCCCAATCATCGTGGATTCCGTGATGATGGTTTCGGTGATGGTCTCCATGGCGATGTCGCCAATGACCGGGGTGGCTTCATTGAGCAGCGCCAGGTCCAGATCGCCGATGGCAATGCCGGCGTCTGCGGCAGCCACACGCAAGGCCAGAGCCATGCCCGGAATGTTGCTCAAGGTGCCTTTGATGCCCGTGGTGGGCACGCGGCTGGAGCCTAAAAACCGGGGCGAGCGGCTAAAGTCGCTGATTTCAGCGATGGCGACTTCGGTGGTGGAGTTACCCACGTCTATGCCGGCGATAAGTCTAGTCACGATAGGATTCCATGGGTCGAGTAGTCTTTTAGTCTGATAGTCTGTTAGTCGGGCAGCCAGGTACTTCATGACTAAACGACTAAACGACTATTGGACTAAACGACTACTCGGCTACAAGGTTAATCTTGCTTGAGCACATTACGAGCTTCGTAGACACCGGCGGCTTCGCGGACGAAGTTGGCGCATACTTTAGCTTCGTATTTGGTCTCCAGTTCGTCGGCCATGGCCAGCAGTTCTGCTTTGGAGGAACGATTGGGACGCAAAGCGTTGTACATTGCCAGCACGCGCTCATCGGGGACGCGGGTCAGCTCACCGGCGCGGCGCATGTTGCGCGCCAACTGCGGGCGGCTGATGCTTTCGGCGATTTGGGCCTGATATTCCAACGTCTGCGGGGTAATGCGGATTTCTTCCGCTTTTACCGCGCCGGACATAATGGCGTCCAGGGTGATGTCGTCGAGGCTTTTGCCGGTGGCTGTTTTAACCAGTTCGCGCCGTTTTTCGGCCAGAGGATAGTCGGACTTGTAATTGAGTGAACGGCCGTTAGCTGCCGCCGCCGCTCCTGCGCCGCCATTCAACTCTGAGAGAACCTCTTTGACAATTGCCGCAATTAAATCTTGTTGTGACATGTTATTTCTCCTTAGTTGAAGCGGACTTCCAGGTCCATCGGCTTCTTGCTGGCATCCACAAACTCGGTTTCGCGGATGTGGTAGACGGCCGCAATTGCCTGGTACTTAGGCCGCGCCATCTGATCGTTCATCTGGGCCACGGGGGCCGGGGAATCACCTTTGCCATAGCGGGCCGCGTTACGGCCGATATTGCGGTAAGTCTCCAGTGTGATTACCGGGGCCTGGGGGAACAACTCAATGTTTTGCAGCGGGAACAGGTCGCGTTGGTGAATGACGGTGGTGCCGCGTGATTGAATGGCGATGGAGATGCCAGAACCGCTCAGCTCTGCGCCGCGCTTGCCCACGAAGGCCACGTCGGAGGTGTGCCAGACGCGAATGATACGGGGTTTCATGCCTTCTTCTTCGATGCCAGCCATGAGCTCACGGAGAACGGCCGTGTGCGGAATGCCCGTAATCGTCCGTTTCTTCAGTTTGTCGCCAAAGGCTGGGGCCAGGGCAATCACTACCTCGTCGGAGGCCGTGCCCGCTTTCGCGACGCCCACTTCCCGCATGGTCATGTCGGCGACAGAATCGCCATAGGATACAGCGGGGGCTGCCGGAGCCGCAGCGCCACCATTGGTGACCATCTGCGCTAAAATCTCCTTCACAACTTCCCGCACAACAGCTTCAGATAATTGTGCCATGGGTATGCTCCTTAAATGTCCTCAGGACTCATCGCGTGACGAATATTGGCTAACTGCTCCCAACGTTCGCCCTGCAAACGATAGCCTGTGCCCGGTCCCTGGTAATCGTTCAGGTCGTTGATTGCCGCTATCACGTTGAAATCCTTGTCCAGAATCGCCGAGGTATGCAGGTAATCGCCGGAAACGCGCTGCTTTTGGATGTTCAGGACCGCTTCGGCTACATCTGTGAAACCACGCTTGGCCAGGGCTTTCACCACGTCCACGCCGGTCACGCCGCTCTTCAACATTTCCTGCGCTGCCTTCGTGTCTTGCACCTTATCCCGCTCCGGCATGTCCTTACTGCCATGGGCGTAGGTAGCATCTTCCACTTCGGCATCGGTGATGGCCGGCAAACCCAATTCGGCGAACACGGCCTGAATCGCTTTGGCTGCCTTATGGCGCACTTCGATGATTTCCGCTTCGCGCACGGGGCGCAGACCACCGTCCACCTTCAGATCGCGCTGTAGGATGAGGAAGTCATCGTAGTCGTCGGAGTCGAAGTTGGAACCGGCAAACATGTTGTCGTAGTTGGGCACAGCGCTGTAGCCGGAGAAGATGAAATCTGTGCCGGGTAAGAACTGACCCATCAGACGGGCTGTGCGCCGGAACGGCGAATGGGAGAAGGTCTGGTCATTGCCGGAGGCCACTTCCAGATCCATGCAGGTGGTAACCAGGTTTTCGGCCAACACAGCGCGGATGCCGCCGGGCACGCCGCCGGGCACGCCGATGCAGCTAATGGAACCGTTCTGCAAACCCTGCACGCCAGCCGCCTTGGTGATCATGACGCACTTGATCTCCAGGTAGAGCATGGATTTGCCCTCAGCGTAGGCCATCTGTACTTCAGAGCCGGTGCCAGAGGTGAAGCGCATCTTCAAACCACGGGAAGCGTAAGCCGAGGCCAGGAAGCCTTTCGACCAGGGCGTGTCGTCACCGTCTACAAACACTTTTTCCGTGCCATACACAGAGACGGTTTCGGCGTAGGCCGTCAGGCCGCGCAAACCCAGTTGCAGTTCGATGGATTCTTCCAGGGCATCCTGGCTAAGAGCGCCAGGACGACCCACCTGCCCGCCAACCAGCAGCGCCAGAGCGTTCATGGGACCGTAATTGAAAACGGCGACGGTGGTTTCGATTTCGTCAAAGCCGTAATAGGTGGCTTCGGCAGCGTCTGCAGCCATGAGGACCGGGTTGTCTTGCAAATTGGTGACGTGAGCCTGGTTGCTGGGGGTGCGGCGGGCGCGCATCTTTTGAATGCCCATCATCATTTCGACGACGTTGAGTTCGTCCATGACGGCGGCGATTTTGGCTGGGGTGAGACCGGAGAAGACTTTGGCGACTTCGGCGCGGGGTACGTTGATGTCTACAATTTTGCGGGCGATCTCCACGCAGGGAATCGCCATCATTTGTTCGGCAACGGCTGTGTTGATGGCATAGTTGGCAATGAATAGTTCGTTAAAATCGAACTCTTCACGCTTCTTACCGTCCATCTCGGTGATGACGCCGTTGGCGACTTTTATGCTGGGTTGTGGATCATTGGGGCTGCCCATGGCGATCAGACCAACTTCCGGCCATTCGGTGACAAAGCCGTCTTTGTTGACCTCACGCGCATCCAAAACCTCAAATCTCTTTTGTCGTTTTGCCATCGTGTTAATCCTCCGAAGGGTTGTCCTTCGCAACGAGGGGTTGTCCCTCATAATGAGGGGGTTGCCCCTCTTTTATGAAGGGTTGCCCAATTAGATATAAGGAACGCCAAGACAGGCCGGTGGTTCGCCCAACGTGCCGAGCAGTTTCACACCCACTTCGCGGGCAGTCATAATAGCCTGGCGCACTGCGCCGGCGTCGCCGCTGAAGAAGCCGATCACTTCGTTGCTGAATGAGGTGCCTTTCGCCGGGGTGGCGTAGCCAATCACATCCACGTCCGCCGACTTTACGGCCGCATCCACCATGATCACACCGATACCGGCGGGTGCGCCGACGCATAGGCCAAAGGCGCGGCCAATCGGGGCGCCAAAGGCTTTTTCGCAGGCGTAGCTGGCGCGGGCGGTGTATTGCAGTTCGATGTGCCCGGCGTCGTTGGCGTATACGTCGCCAAAGGTGCGTTCCAGGTCTTTGAGCGCGACTTCGATGGCGCGGCGGGCGTCAGAGACTTCTTCGGCGCCGAAGATGATGAGCGAGCCATGACCCGCGCCGCCTTTGGTGTCGCGGGCCAGTTCAACCGCTACGACTTCGGTGTTGGTGGCTTTGACGGCTTCGTCAGCAGCCATGATCTGGGGGCCGGCTCCGGTGCGGGCGCTGAGAATACCGATGGAGTGGTATTTGGCGTCGAGGCCCATTTTTTCATGCACGACGGGGTCAAGGTTGGCAATCACAATACCAATCGTGTCGCCAAAGGCAGTGCCGACAAATTCGGTCATGCCGGGGTTGGCGAAGGCGGCAGCGGCTTTGGCCGGGGCAGGGTTACCATTGCCACCGACTTTATCCATTACCTGAGCGACAATCATGTCTAAAAGTTTGTCATCCATTTAATTTCACTCCTTTGAGAGAATTAGGACGCAGATTAACACGGATAAAAATCTATGAAATCGGCGTAATCTGCGGATCGTTTTCTTGGGTCAGTGGGGGCGAAGGTGGCGTTACGGCCGCCAACGCCCGTCACGTTGACCCCGGATTAAGTGAAGGGCAGCCGGGGCTACTCCTTCGTGGGCAGCAATGCTTCGGTGTCGGCATGGGGGCGCGGGATGACGTGGATGGAGACCACTTCGCCAACACGTTTGGCGGCGGCGGCCCCGGCATCGGTGGCGGCTTTGACCGCCCCCACATCACCGCGTACCATGACGGTTACCAGACCGGAGCCGATCTTTTCCATGCCTATCAGCGTGACGTTTGCTGCTTTGACCATGGCGTCGGCGGCTTCGATCATTGCGACCAGTCCGCGGGTTTCTACTAAACCCAATGCTTCACCTTGAGGTTTTGCCATTTCATTCTCCTTTTACACATTATTTTGGTTCAGGAGATACTCTCTTAATTCAGAAAGCCCTGAACCGGTTAACGCGGATACGTAAAATATTTCACCCGTCACACCGGCTTGCCGCAGAAGCGTTTGGCTGTGAGCGATGTTAGCCTGTGCCATGTCCACTTTGGTAATGACGCCAATGGTGTGTTGGGGGAACATCAAAAAATAGTTGGGCGGGAAGAAGGAACCTTCGCGGGTAGCGTCTTGGACCGCCACCAGGATTTGGGCGTCGAAGGAGGTGGAAACCAGGACGCGGCGCAGGTGACCCATTTCGACGAATTCTCCGGGAATATCGATGCCCCAACCGGAGTAGTCGATCATCTGGGTTTTGCGCACGCCGGTGGTGGTTTTGCTTTCCAGCGCCTTGATCAGGGTAGTTTTGCCGGCGCCGACGCCGCCGATGAGCATGAAGCGCCAGGGTTTGGCTTCGCTTGTTTTGACCATGTCGTGAAAGGTTACTTTTTGCATCATGCTTCGTTATTGGCTGACTTCAGGTGCGCGTAATGGAGGCCGGGTAGAAGCCAAGAATGTCGGCCAGACCGTTGTTGGCGGCTTCGAGGGCTGCCTGTACGCTGGCTAAACGGCCGTTTACCACCAATGTCCCGCTAAATCTGTCCAAAAAACCTATCTCCACGTCCGCCGCTTTCAAGGCCAGGTCGCCGGCGATGATGGCGCTTTCGCCCGGCGTGATGGTCATAATGCCGATAGCCTCTGCTTCACTGAGGCCGACGCGCTGGCACAGGGGCTTGTCTGGGTTGGCGATGATGTGGGCAATGGTCACCTGACGACCGGGCACATATTCCTGAATGATGCGGGTGGAGACTTGCTCACGGCTGTGCGGCGTGATGTCGGCATAGGGATTGGACATAGTGTTTCCAGAATAGCAGGGCGCCCCCGCCCCCTCAATTTACAAATCGATGCTGTTTATACACAAATCAACGCTGTTTTTTTTGGTCAACATGCCCAACCGGGTGAGAGAAAATGCTTATGTTTATGTAAGTATGGGGGAGCCTTAACATAAGTGGGGCATGGGGGCGGCGGGAAACGGCCGTTTCCCCCAAAATCAGTCACCCCCTCAAAAAATGCCATTGAAAAGTGTACAGCCCGCCGCGCTTTTGTCATTGTTTGCCGGGAAGCAACCTTCTATGATGAACCTAAACCCGCAAAGAGAGAACTTTGTATGAAAGCTGTTGTCTATGAGAGTCCAGGGCAGATAAGATTTTATAAAACAGCGCGTCCTTCCCTGCTGGAGCCGACGGACGCCATTGTGCGCATCACCCACACCACCATCTGCGGCACCGATCTGGCGATTTTGAAGGGGGGCGTGCCCAGTGTGACGGCCGGGCGCATCATCGGCCACGAGGGAGTGGGCGTGGTGGAAGCGGTGGGCACAGGGGTGCGCCACTTTAAGGCGGGCGACCGGGTGCTGATTTCGTGCATTACCTCTTGTGGAAGCTGCGAGAACTGCCGCCGGGGCATCCCTTCTAATTGTAGGGACGGCGGCTGGATTCTGGGCAATACCATCGACGGCTGTCAGGCAGAGTTTGTGCGCGTGCCCTTTGCCGACAACGGTCTTTACCACATCCCCGCTGTTATCAGCGAGGAAGTAGCCCTGATGTTGTCCGACATTGTGCCCACCGGGTTGGAAGTGGGCGTGATGGCCGGCGACGTGCAGTTTGGCGATGTGGTCGCCATTGTGGGCGCGGGGCCGGTAGGGCTGGCGGCGCTGTTGGCGGTGCAGTTTTTCTCGCCGGCGGCGGTGATTGTGGTAGACCTGGACGATTATCGGCTGGCGCTGGCTGAAAAGCTGGGCGCGACGACGATCATCAACAATCGGGACGGGCAGGCGGTGGCGAAGATTTTGGAATTGACAAACGGCCGGGGCGTAGACGCCGCCATCGAAGCCGTGGGCCATCCTCTTACCTGCAAGCTGGTGCAGGAGATCATCGGCGTGGGTGGCACGATTGCCAACATCGGCGTTTACAGCCAGAGCGCAGAACTGCACAAACAGGCGCTGTGGACGAAAAACATCACCATCCGCATGGGGGTGGTGAACACGACGACCATCCCGCTGCTGCTCAAAACCATCCTGGGCGGCAAGCTAGACCCCGGCCAGCTCATTACCCACCGCCTGCCGTTTACCGAGATTCTCAAAGCGTATGAGATTTTTGCCAACGCGGGCCGGGAGCAGGCGGTCAAGATTGTGCTGAATGTGGCGGAACGGCCGTTACCGACCGCCCATACTGAAGAAGAATTGATTGAGCTGATTGTCAGCCGGATTATGCAGCAGGCATCGGCGCATTAGGCGCTAACAGCGCCGCTATCGACAAAAAATTGTCATTCTGAGCGGAGTCTGCGGAGCGAAGAATCCCCATATGTCGGCTGCAAGGGGATTCTTCCTCGAAGACTCGTCAGAATGACACCTTCCTGTTTATATAACCAGGGTGCCCCATGATTTTGACGATTAACTGCGGCAGTTCCACCATTAAATACCAGCTTTTTTCGACAGATGTCGAGACGGTTGTCGCCAAAGGCATCGTCAGCCGCATTGGCGAAGAGGGTTCCTATTTCGAGCAGGAAACGGCGCGCGGAAAAATCAAGGAGATGGCTCCTGTTCCCTCTCATCACGAAGCATTTGAGATTTGCATCCACAATTTGCTGCATCCCGACTACGGCGCTATTGGCGACATCCACGAGATTGAAGCGGTGGGACACCGGGCGGTGCATGGCGCGGATTTGTTCATCGCCTCTACGCTGATTGACGAAGAGGTGATTGCCAAACTGGAAGAGTGCGTGCCCCTGGCTCCGCTGCACAACCCGCCCAATCTGGTGGGTATCCGCGAGGGGCGGGCGCTGCTGCCGGATGTGCCCCACGTGGCGGTGTTTGATACGGCCTTTAACCAGACCATGCCGCCGAAAGCATATATTTATGCCCTGCCCTATTCCTTTTATGAAGAGCACAAAATTCGTAAATATGGCTTTCACGGCACGTCGGTGCGTTTTGTCAGCCAGCGGGCGGCGGAGGTGCTGCAACGGCCGTTATCCGACCTCAAAATGGTTGTCCTCCACCTGGGCAATGGCGTGACGATGACAGCCGTGGCCGGCGGCCACGCCGTCGATACCACCATCGGCTTTGCCACCTTTTCCGGCGTGATGATGGGCACCCGTTCCGGCGACATTGATCCCGGCCTGATTTTCCACATGCACCGCCAGCTTGGCCTCTCCCCGGACGAGATTGAGCGCATTATCTATAAGGAAAGCGGCCTGCTGGGCGTGTCGGGCGTGAGCAACGACGTGCGTGTGATTACCGAACAGGCGCAGGCGGGTAACGAACGCTGCCAACTGGCGCTGGACAAATTCACCTACATGGCAAAAAAGTACATCGGTGAGTTTGCGGCGGCGATGGGTGGCCTGAACTGCGTGGTCTTTACAGCCGGTATCGGTGAAAACAGTCCGCTCATCCGGGAGATGATTTGCGAGGGACTGGAATTTTTGGGTATCGAATTGGATGAAGCGCAAAACGGGCAGGCGGTAGGCGGCAAAACGGAAATTATGATCAACAAAGCAGCAGGGAAAACGGCCGTTCTCGTCGTCCCCACCAACGAAGAAAAAATGATTGCCCTGGATACAAGGGACATTGTCGGCCTATGAACCCCCAAGTTGACGCGATTTTGCAGCAGGCGCACGCCGTGTTCAACGGTCCACCGGCCATTCCTGATTATCGAGGACCGGTGCATGTGGGCGTGGACCTGGGTACGGCCTACACGGTGCTGGCGGTGCTGGATGCGGAGAAACGGCCGTTAGCCGGACGCTACCAGTTCGCCCAAATCGTGCGCGATGGGCTGGTAGTGGACTTCATCGGCGCCATCCAACTGTTGAAGAAAATGAAAGCCGAGCTTGAAGCTGAATTAGGCTTCCCGCTGGAAAAAGCAGCCACCACCTACCCACCCGGCGTGCCTCTGGCCGAAGTGAAAGCCACCCAAAACGTACTCATCGGCGCGGGACTGGAATGCAGCCATTTTGTGGACGAACCAACGGGAGCCAACGCCTTGCTAAAAATACGCGATGGGGCCGTCGTAGACATTGGCGGCGGCACTACGGGCATCGCCATTGTGCGTGACGGCAAGGTCATTTATACCGCCGACGAAGCCACCGGCGGCACGCATTTTTCGCTGGTCGTGGCCGGGGCGTTGAATATCTCGTTTGAAGAGGCGGAAAAAATCAAGATCGACCCGGCGCAGAGCCGCCTGATTTCGACGCTGGTCTATCCGGTGATGCAAAAAGTAGGCAGTATTGTGGCCCGTCATATCAAGCATTACGACATCGAAACCATTTATCTGGTGGGCGGCACCAGCAGTCTGGCTGATCTTGGCGAAGTGGTCAGCGACATGACCGGCGTCAAAACCATCACCCCACCCCAACCGATGTTTGTGACGCCGATTGGGGTAGCGATGGTTGACCCTTAGGCCGTAAGCCGTTAGCCGTAAGCCGTAAGCGGAACACGGATTACGGAACACGGATTACGGAACACGGATTACGGAACACGGAGCACGGAACACGGATTACGGATTACGGATTACGGAACACGGAGCACGGAACACGCAAAATGACAGAACGTCTCATCATCATTGGCGGCGTAGCGGCGGGTATGAGCGCAGCGGCGAAGGCGCGGCGCACAAACCCTGACCTGGAAATCGTGGTTTACGAGAAATCGGGCTACGTCAGTTATGGCGCGTGTGGTTTCCCCTACTTCATCAAGGGCGACGTGCCGCGCATGGAGGATTTGATCGCGCGCACCCCGGCGCAGATGGCGGCGCAGGGCGTGACGGCCCTTGTCCATCACGAGGTGGTAGACATTGATCCGGCGCGGCGCACGGTGCGCGTGGTCAATCACGCCAGCGGTGCGGCGTTCAACGACCATTGGGACAAGTTGATCATCACTACCGGGGCCAGCGTGCAGCGTCCGCCGCTTCCCGGCGCGCATTTGCCGGGCGTTTTTACCCTGCGTACGGTGGAAGATGCTCTGGCGATCCGCCGCTGGCTGGTCGAAGAGAAGCCGCGCTGCGGCGTCATCGTCGGCGCGGGCTACATCGGCCTGGAGATGGCCGAAGCGTTGAGCGCCAATGGGGTGGACGTCACCATCGTGGAGATGGCCGACCAGGTGATGCCGGGGATGGACGCCGACGTGGCGGCGCTTATTTTGACGGAACTGCAAGCTCAAGGCGTTTCGGTGCGCCTGCGGCAGCCGGTCAAGTCGTTTATTGGTCCGATGCTGCTGCATGAGGTGGTGCGGGAGGTGGCGGCGAAGGTGCAGGGAGAGGAACGGGAAGGAAACGGCCGTTTACGCATTCGTGAAGTCCTCACCCAAAGCAGCATCCTGGCCGCCGACGTGGTGATTTTTGGCGCGGGCGGGCGGCCTGACGTAACCCTGGCGCAGGCGGCAGGCATTCAACTCGGCCAATCCGGCGCTATCGCCGTGGATGAGCAGCAGCGCACCAACGTCCCAGGCATCTGGGCGGCGGGAGCCGTGGCCGAAGCGCAGCATCTGGTTTGGGGCAAGCCGACGTATTGGCCGTTGGCGGCAGTCGCCAGCAAACAGGGCCGCGTCGCCGGGACCAATGCCGCCGGTGGGTTGGCGAAATTTGGCGGCGTGGTGGGAACGGCCGTTGTCAAAGCCTTTGATCTCGCCATTGCCGTAACCGGTCTGACAGAAAAACAGGCCGCCGCCGCCGGTTTCAACGCCGCCAGCGTCACCATCGAGGCGGCGTCACGCGCCCATTACATGCCGGGGAGCGCGCCCGTCCACGTGAAACTGGTGTATGACAAGGAGAGCGAGCGGCTGCTGGGGGCGCAAATGGTTGGCAAAGACGGCGTCGCCAAACGCATCGACGTGATCGCCGCCGCCCTGCACGCTGGTTGGACCGTCGGCGATTTGGCCGACCTGGATTTGAGTTACGCGCCGCCTTTTGCCCCTGTGTGGGATCCCATTTTGGTGGCGGCCAACGTCGCCAGACGGTAGAAAAGAGGTTTTTAACCGCGGAGGCGCGGAGAACGCAGAGTTTTTCTTGCTTTTAACCTCCGCACCTCCGCGCTCTCCGCGGTTCCATTAAAACGGGAAGAAAGATGATTAAGACCCCTGCAACAACCTTTGCCTCTCAAACGCCAGGCACGATTGACCTGGAAATTTCCGATCCGGTGCTGATGCTGAACGAGGTGGCGCGGCGCTATGAAACGGCCGAGCGGGTGCTGATGGAGTACGTGGACAATGCCCTGGACGACGCCGAGGTCCTGCTCCGGGATAATGGCGGCGTTTACCCCTACCCTATCCGCATTGAGTTGACCATTGACCGCGAGCAGCGCGCCGTGAGCATCCGCGACAACTGCCGGGGCATGACGCGCGACACGTTGGAACGGGTGGTGCGCCGTGTGGGCGAATCGCAAAAGCGGGGGCAAACGTGGGTCAACGGCCGTTTTGGTTTTGGCGTCCATGCCTTTCGGGCGGCGGCGGAGACGATTCGGTTCCAGAGCCAGCACGCCCACAGTTCCCATTATGTGTTGAGCTTGCAGCGCGACCAGCACCGGGGCATTAAAGAAGCCCGGCGGCTGGACGAACCGTTTCCCAGCGACAGCGGCACAGGCTGTCTGGTGACCGTGAGCGGTTTTGACGCCGATTGGTTTCGGTCGGTAACGGCCGTTTCCGTGCAGGCCGAAATTGAAAACCATTTTGAACGGCTGTTGGTGCGGCCTGATTTGCACATTGTGGTGTGCGAGGCAGGACAACCACCGCTGGCGTGCGGTCCCTTCGCTTACGCCGAGATTGCCGGGACAGGCATCCACCGGGAACTGCGCCTGGAATACAAAGGCGGCGTATATCCGGTGGATTTATTTCTCAAAGTAGCGGTGGAAACGGCCGTGCAGCGCCCGGTCAGCTTTTTTGCCAGAGGGCGGCGCATTGGTCATGCCGCCGACATCAAGTCTTTCATGCGCAAATCGGTTTACAAAACGGCCGTTTGGAGCCATCCACACCTTACGGGTTACATCGAGGTAGGGGAAATTGTGCAGCCCATCATCAACCGGGATGATTTTGTGCGCACGCAGGGCCGCACGGTTTTATACGAGGCGCTGCTGCCTATCGAAGTGGAACTGAAGCCGCTGTTGGCGGGAATCAATCAGCAGCAAAGCCGGGAGACGTGGGGACAGTTTGCGGAGACGGTGCAGAAAGCGGTAACGGCCGTTAGCGGAGCCTCATCCTTACAGGTGGCGTTTGTGGCGGACGGGGGAGAGGGGCGCTGGCTTGAGGGGGAAAACGGCCGTTTTACCATCAACACGTCCCATCCCGACTTCCAGGCGCGGGCGCGCACGACCCGGCAGGGAGACCTGCGCCCCACTGACCGCCTCAATGCCTACCTGGCGACGATGCTGTCGCTGGCGGCGGCGCTGCCCACGGCCCATGACCACATAAGTCCGCAGCAGCTTCTGCAAACGCAGGCCGAATTCATACTGAGTTTAGAAGCCAGTTTACGCGCCCAGCAGCTTACGGCGCATAAGGTTTCTTGACCTGTTTCTTTGTGTCTTTGCGCCTTTACGTTGAAATTTTCTACTGTGATTCGCGGTAGGTGGCGGGGGTCACACCGACCTGACGCTGGAAGTGGCGGTAGAAGTTGGTAACGTTGGGGTAGCCAACCGCCTCGGCAATCGTTACCACGCTCTGATCGGTAGTGCGCAGCAGCTTTTGCGCTTCATTCAGGCGTACGGACGTCAGATATTTGACGTAGCTCATGCCAACGGCCGTTTTAAACTGCGAACTCAAATGCGACGGGCTGAGGTTGACAACTTCGGCCACCTCCTGCAAAGAAATATCCGCCCGCTGATAATTTTCGTGAATATAAGCCAGCGCCTGCTGCACCGCATCGGGGCGCTGCGGCTTTTCCTGCATAAACGTCATCATCTCCGCCAGACTGTTCAACGTCCAGGCGCGGATTTCAGAGAGGGTGTTCCAGGAGGCCAGGGCACGCACCTGCCGTTGGAGTACGTTTAAAACCTTGGGATCATTCACGCCGGCGCCCACCACACCCCAGGCCGTCAGCGTGACCAATTCCGCGCAGTGGTTTTTCATGGCTTCCGGCGTGGTCGAATAGCGCTGCGACAGATAGTCCACAATGTGGTTGATGAGTTTTTGCGCGTTTTGTTGTTGATTGGCCTGCACCATTTGCACCAGTTCCCGTTCCTTTTGCACGATGTAAGCGCCGGATTCGCCCTCGGCGGGCAAATCCTGGAGATCGTCAATACCCACGACGACGTTGCCGGGAAGATGGCTCTGATAACGTCGGGCCAGGTTGGCTTCGGCATAGGATAGGGGAATGGATTCCAGGGCCATGTAGCGCTTGCCCAGCCCGATGGTTACGGTGAAAGGCATGGCGGTGGAAACGGCCGTGCAGATCTTTTCGCCAAATCCGCGCAGCTGCTGTGTCGTCGCCAGGTGCATTTCTGTTGAGATGATGGCCACTACTCGGCCCGGATTACTGTGCCCCACCAGGGCGCGCTGCGGATCGGGCAGTTCCTGGCGAATGATCTTGATCAGCGACGTGATAAGCTGCTGCAAAGCGGCTGGCGACTGACTTTGGCTGATCGTGTCGAAATTGTCGATCTTCGTCACCAGGACGGCCGGCCACAC
>JAWOGU010000294.1:0-9600 GCA_046496595.1 Chloroflexota bacterium | reverse complement strand
ATTTTTGCCACCCGGCAGCACAAAGACCTCGTTCTCGGGGCCAGCCCGCGCGGCAGCCTGGGGCTGTACCGGGCGGCGCAGGCCTACGCCGCCCTCCAGGGGCGTGATTTTGTGCTGCCCGACGACGTGAAGCGCCTCGTCGTGCCGGTATTGGCCCATCGCTGCCTCGTCCACCCGGAAAGCGCCCTGCGCGGCGTCACCATGCCCAAAATCCTGGCCAACATCCTGGAAATCACGCCCCTCGACATCGGGCAACTGGAGTAAAGGCAGAAATCAGAAGGCAGAAATTTTGCCTTTTGCCTTCTGATTTCTGCCTTCTGATTTCTGCTTTTTGCCTTTCCTTATGGGTCAATTCACGGTCCTGATTATCGCTTTACTCATATTTGCCTTCCTGCTCCAGGTAGATTTCATCCTCTACATTGTCTACGTCTGCCTGGGCATTTACGCCTGGAGCCGTTGGCTGTCGCCGCGCCTCTTGAAAAAGCTGGAAGTGACACACGAATTCAACGACCATGCCTTTTGGGGTGAAAAAGTGCCCATCACCATCACGCTGCGCAATACCAACCGCCTGAGCATCCCCTGGCTGCAAGTGCAGGAATCGGTCGCCGTTGATTTGGCCCTGGGGCATCCGCTGAATCAGGTGTTCAATTTACGCGGGCGCGAAGTCTACAGCCTTTTTTACGCGGTGCAGGCCCGGCGGCGGGGATATTACAAAATCGGTCCGATGCGCTTGCGCACCAGCGATTTATTTGGCCTGTTTCCGGACGAAGTCAAGACCTTGAGCGCGCACCATCTCACGATTTATCCACGCATTATCCCGTTGACTCAACTGGGACTGCCCTCCCGCCTGCCGTTTGGCACGATTGCCAGCCGGCAGCGGCTGTTTGAAGACCCAGCCCGGCCGATGGGCGTGCGCAATTACCGTTCTGGTGATTCGCTGCGGCAGATTAACTGGAAAACCAGCGCCCACACGCACAACCTGATGGTGCGCACCCATGAACCGGCTATTTCATTGGAAACGGCCGTTTTGCTCAACCTGCATCTGGGCGACTACCTCTGGCGCGATCCGAGAGGAACCGTCGAATGGGCCATCGAATTGGCGGCTTCCCTGGCGGCTCATCTGGTGCAAGAACGGCAGGCAGTGGGGCTGATCACCAACGGCATCGATCCTCTGGCCGAAACAGACCATACCTTCGACGAAAAAAGCGGCCGTTTACTGCGTTTGTTCAGCGCCAGCGGCGCCAAAAAGGCGCCTACGGCGCCCGCGACGCCGTCCAAAATTCCGGCGCGCCCCGGCCGTCCGCATCTCATGAAAATCCTGGAACAGTTAGCCCGCATTGAAGCCGACAATACCACACCCTTTGCCCAGTGGGCGGCCACCGCCTGCGCTCACCTCACCTGGGGCGTCACCATCATCGCCATCACGCCCGGCGGCGATGAACACACCTGCCACACGCTGCACCACCTGGTGCGCGCCGGCTACAATCCCATTCTGCTGGTGACGGAGCCAGACGCCGAATTCGGCAAGGTGCGCGACCGCGCCCGCCGCCTGGGGTTTGCCGCTTTTCATGTCACCAAACAGGATGACCTGGACCGCTGGCAACGGCCGTTAAGGGCGCCGCTATGAGCCAGGAAACCATCTCACCGGAAACCATCGAACCCATTGCTGTTCAATCCTGGACCCAAAGTATCATCCGGCCCACGCTCATCATTCTCATGGTCACGGCCATCATGGGCGCTGTCTTGTCAGCCATCAACCTCCTTGTTCCTGAGCAAAACTGGACCTATACCTTCCTCATCTGTTTTGGCCTCATTTTAGAAAGCCATTTCACCACGGTCTGGCTGAATCAACCGGCCCGGCGCAGCGTTGAACACCTCAGATATCGGGCAGCCGAACTCTTCGTCATCGCCCTGTTCATCCGCATCGTCACCTGGGCCATTCAAGGCAGCTGGCCTGAAACCGGCGCCTGGCTCGCCTATCTCAGTGATCCAATCCTCTTGTTCAGAGACGGCTATTTTTGGGGCACACTCATTTTGAGCATCATAGCCTGGCAGCGCACCATCGCTATCAGCAGTTCCTTTTCGCGTATGAAACCCGACGACGCCGAACGCGCTTACTACGGCCGGCCGCGCCAGGAACGAGATCCCGGCAGCCAGCCTATGTCCGACGATCGCTCCCATTTGCTGCACAACTTTGCCCAACAATTTCTCGGCGGCGGCATGGTGGTATTGTTCTGCGCTGCCCTGGCCTCCTTCGATTTGCCCCAATTAGATACCATGGAACACTTATTTAGCGATGGTATTACCCGTTTAGGCTTGAGTCCGGGCATGTTGGCCTCTTTACTGCTCTACTTTTTGTGTGGATTTTTACTGCTCAGCCAGGGGCGGCTGGCTGTCCTGGAAATGCGCTGGCTGGCCGGTGAAGCCACCCAGCGCCGCCCCATTGGCCGCCATTGGCTACGGCGCACGCTGTTTGTGCTGCTGGCAGTGGGGCTGTTTGCCGCCTTCCTGCCGATTGGCTCCACCATGCCCTTTATGCGGATTTTGAACCTGATCTTGTTTGTGATCATCAACTTCATCACGCTGCTTGTCTATCTGGTTTCGATGCTCATCTACCTGCTGCTGTCCATTATTTTCCCCCGCAGCGCCGACCCCGAAGGATCATCTGCGCCGCCTCCGCCGCCGCCGCCGCCGCCGCAAATGGAACCAGCGGCAGTCAACGAGACCTTGCAGATTATTTTTTCTTCGGCGTTTTGGGCGGTTGTGGTCATCATGAGCATCGCTGCTGTTTTGTTTTTTCTGCGTGACCGGGGATTTAGAATTAACAACACCACGCTGCGGCGCATTTGGCTGACGCTTAGGTTGTGGTGGCGGCAGTTGAGGCAGGGGATCAATGATCAGATGCAAGATATACAGGGCAGCTTGCAAACACTCTTCTATCGCGACAAAAAAACGGCAGACGGTGGGCAGCCACCCTGGCGTTTTATCCGTTTAAACGCCCTTTCCCCCCGCGAGAAAATCCGATACTTTTACCTGTCTACGGTAAAACGCGCCGACCAAAGCGGCGTTGAACGGCAAAAAAGCGAGACGCCGCTTGAGTTTGCCGTGGATCTAAAAACGAATTGGCCTGAGGCTGAGGAAGAAATCGACGAACTGACACAGGCGTTTTTGGAAGCCCGTTACAGTCCTGCCCCGATTGAAGAGACAGATATCCCTCCCATTCAAAAGCAGTGGAAGCAGCTAAAAAGCAATTTGCGCAAGCGACGGCAAAATCGCAATACGCCTCCTGAAAACTAAAAAGTGGTTGCTGAAGCTGGTATTAATCGCCGCTGATAACGGCCGTTAACACCCCAAATATCAGCACGCCGAGCAGAAGTTGGAACAAAATCGGGTTCAGCTGAATCCCCAACTCGGCTAACAGCCAGGACACCCCGGCGCCGATGATAATCCCAAATAACGCGCCAACCAGACCTCCCTTCAAAGCCCGGTCCGGAACCGTGATCAAAACGCCGATTAAAGCGCCGGCCAATACGGCATAGAGCACGTAAATCATCGCATTCATAATCATCTGCCCGACAATGGTACCGGTAGCGCCATCCAGCGAATTCAAAATCGACCCCATCGATCCGCCGGTAACGCCCAAAATTTGCACCAGTTGATAGCCGAGCATGACCACGCCCAACAAGACGCCAATCAGCAAGGCGCGGCCCATGGCGTCTGGCACCTGAATGAGCGGGATCACCACCGCGCCCACCACCAGGCCGGCAATCAAGCCGCTGATGGCCCCGGATGTCAAAGCAGACAATGTATCCAGCATAACGGCCGTTACAATACCCATACTAAACGCTCTACTTAAAATGAATATGCTCATCATCATCCCTTCCTACCCAACAAGAATCTGACCTGATCATGCTGCGAATTATATCCAAACCCGGCGTAATTTCATCATACCGCGTCAATTTAGAAAAGATAGAGAGAGTCGCCCTCTGATTAGGCGGATCAGTCAGTTCGTGATAAAACCCGTAAAATTTTAATGGCAAGGAGCTGCCATCATGAAACAAATAGTGGAGTGTGTGCCTAATTTTAGCAACGGCCGTTCCCCTGAAGTCTACCACAGTATCGCCGATGAAATCCGGGCAGTGCCCGATACCCACGTCCTGGACATCAGCGCCGACCCGGACCACAACCGCACCGTCATCACCTTTGTCGGTACCCCCGAAGCGGTGGAAGAAGCCGCCTTCCGCGCCATTGCCAGAGCCGCCCAGCTCATCAACCTGGACGAACACCAGGGCGAACATCCCCGCATCGGGGCCACGGACGTTTGCCCCTTCATTCCCGTGCGCAACGTTACCACCCAAACCTGCGTGGAAATCGCCAAGAGGTTGGGACAGCGCGTCGGCCAGGAATTGGGCATCGCCGTCTACCTCTACGGCGACGCCGCCGCCCACCCCGACCGCGTCAAACTCTCCGCCATCCGCAAAGGCGAATATGAGTTATGGAAACAGGAAATCGAAACTAACCCGGCGCGGCAGCCCGACTTTGGTCCCACCAAAGCCAAACCCTGGGGCGCAACCGTCATCGGCGCCCGGCCGTTTCTCATCGCCTACAACATTTATCTCAACACCAACAACGTCGAGATCGCGGAACAAATCGCTCGCGCCATCCGCTTCAGCAGCGGCGGCCTGCGTTTTGTCCAGGCCAAAGGCTTCCTGGTAGATGGTCAGGCTCAAGTGAGCATGAACCTCACCGACTTTGAGAAGACCCCCATCTTTCGCGTGCAGGAACTGGTGCGCCGCGAAGCCGCCCGCTACGGCCTCACCCTCACCAAAGCCGAACTCATCGGCCTGACGCCGCAGCAAGCGCTCATCGACAGCGCCAAATGGTATCTGCAACTCGACGACCTCAAGGAAAGCCAAATTCTCGAAGTTCAATTACAAGAACAAAAAAGCGAAGAAACCGATAATCTGCCTCATGCCTTTCTGGACGATACGGCCGCTGCCACGGCTACCCCCGGCGGCGGCTCCGTAGCGGCCCTGGCAGGCGCTTTAGCCGCCGCCCTCACGCAAATGGTGGCCGGGCTGACCCTCGGCAAGAAAAAATATGCCGACGTCCAGAGTAAAGCCGAAGCCATTCTGGCCGAAGCGGCGCGGCTGCGCCAGCAGCTTACCAAAGCCATCTCTGAAGACATTGCCGCCTTCGATCAGGTCATGGTCGCTATACGCAGCAAAGACCTCAGCGAAGAAGCCAGAGCCGAGGCGCTGGAAGCTGCCACCATAGGCGCCGGTGACGTGCCGCTGCGTGTGGCCCTGCTTAGCCGGGACGTGGCTGTTTTAGCGCAAATGATCGCCCAAATTGGCAATGTCAACGCGGTGAGCGACGCCGCCGCGGCGGCGTTTATGGCGCAGGCTGCTGTGCAGGCCGCCGCCCTCAACGTGCGCATCAACGGCGTCGGCTTACAAAATCGTGAACTGGCGGCCGCCTGGGAGAACGAAGTGGCAGCCCTGGTCCAGGAAACAGCCCACATTACGGAGCAAGTAGCCGCCATCGCCCGTGAACGGGGCGGTTTTTAAATCAGTATGACGCTTAAACCCCTGACAGACTCGCATCACAAGCCTCAAGCGGGCACACGTCTGCTTAAATCCGCCCGTTTTCTGGGCGGGCTGCTCCTGGGACTGCTAACTTTGCTGGCGCTGACTGGCTGCCAGCAGGAAATTCTAGCCAGCGTGGTTGCGGTGGAAACGGCCGTTCCCGCCATCATCATCACATCCACGCCCGCACCGCAAGCCACGAACGCCGCTCTACCCCCACCGGCTCTCGTTGTGTCGTCTCCAGCAGCCGCTCCAACAGACATGCCTTCGTTTGCGGCGGTAGCTCCCACTGCTCTGGAAGCGGCGCAGGCGGAGATGGTGGTTGAGGAGACAATGGGGGAGGAAACGGCCGTTACCGATCCCGACACACCCGCCACCGAAACCTCAGACGCCGCCGCCATCCCCACCTTCACCCCGCCCGCCCTGCCCTTCACCTCCGCCGACGAGCATTATTGGCTCCAGCGCCCCATTCCCGAAGGCGGCACCGTCTGGACCGACAAAACATACCCCTACGGCAGCACGCGCGGCGGCACGCTGCGCCCGCATCACGGCGTCGAATTTTACGTGGAGAAGGGCACGCAGATTATCGCCGCCGCCGCCGGCGCCGTGGTGACAGCGGGCAACGACAGCCTCATCGCCTATGGTCCGCACACCAATTTCTACGGCAATCTGGTCGTCATTCAGCTCGACGCGACCTATGAAGGCCAGCCCGTCTACATCCTCCACGGCCATTTGTCTGATATTTACGTGACGGAAGGGCAGCGCGTGGATGTGGGACAGATCATCGCCCTGTCCGGCGCTTCCGGTATCGCCGATGGGCCGCATCTGCATTTTGAAGTGCGCCTGGGCCAAAACAGCTACGAGAGCACCCGCAATCCGCGCCTCTGGCTCTATCCCTTCCCCGACTACGGTACGGTCGCCGGGCGCATTGTACGCGCCAACGGCTCCCTGGTGGAAGAAGCGCCTATCACACTAGACCGCATCGACGGGGCCTCCCGCTTCCTGGCAAGCACCTCCTACGCCGGAACCACCGTCAACGCCGATGATCGCTGGCAGGAAAATTTTGTCATCGACGACGTGCCCATGGGCTATTATGAAGTACGGGTGGCTGTGGGCCAGAAGAAGTTCACGCAGGAAATTTACGTGTTTCCGTATCTCACGAATTTTGTGGAAATTGTGATTGACGATTAACGATTGACGATTGACGATTGTTAGTCCAGGCGGTGCAGGCCAAGTTTAGAGGCTGTGATGCGGTCCAGCCAGCGGTCGGGCAGCCAGCGGGGGATGAGCCAGCCGGATAGTTTTTTGCGGGGGATGGGGTAGCGCGTTTTGGGGTTTTCCTTGAGCAGGGCTTCTACAATCACAGCAGCTACTTTGGCTACCGGAATGGCGGTATCCTGGCGCTCGGCGACGGTTTCAGCTTGCATTTTGTCTAGGATGGGGCCGTAGGCGGTGTGGCTGTATTGGGCCGCCTGCTCGCTGGCTTTGTGGATGATGGGGGTTTGCGTGGTGCCCGGTTCGACGATGGAAACGTCAATGCCGTAGAGGATCAATTCGCGGCGCAGGGAATCGGAGAGACCTTCCAGAGCGTGTTTGGAAGCGGCGTAAGCGCCAAAAAAGGGATAGGCCACCTGCCCGCTGACGGAACTGACCATGACGATGCGCCCGCGAGGCTCAGGCGCAGCCGGACGCGCTCCCAGGAGCGGCAAGAACTGCTGGGTCACGTCGAGCAGGCCAAACAGGTTCACCTCAAACTGGCGGCGGAACTCGGCTAAATCCAGGTGCATGAGCGGTCCCAGCACAGAGATACCGGCGTTGTTGACGAGACCGGTCAGGTTGCCTTCACCGATGGCGGACTGGACCTGGGAAACGGCCGTTTTGATTCCTTCATGGTCCGTCACATCAAACAACAAAGGGGTAAAACGTGCGCCCAACTCTGCCTGTATCCGCTGCCCATCTTCCGTTTGGCGCACACTGCCAAACACGTGATAACCGAGCTTGACCAGTTCAGAAGCAGCGGCATACCCAATGCCCGTGGAAACGCCGGTGATGACGATTGATTTTCTCATTGGAATTACCTTTTGAAAACAAAGATCAAAGATTGAAGATTAAAGATTAAAGAAAACACGCAAGCCGGCAAATCTTCAATCTTTAATCATCAATCTTTTTCAATAAAAACCAGCCAACACCGCCCAAAATCGCGCCCAGCAGTAAAATGCTGCCAGTCCACAGCAGGGCAAAATCGAACCAAAACTGCTCGGGGAAGAGGCGGATGAGCGAGTCGGAGTAGGCGAAGGTCCAGGTGCCTTCTGCAAAGAAGAGGTTGTGGAAGAGGGTGAAGAAGATGCCCCAGCCAATGCCAATGAAGATCATGACCAGGATAACGGCCGCACCCGTAAACACGCCCCCTTGCAGCAAAGCCTTCGCCCCCTGCCCGCGCGTTTCCGGGTGGGCAAACAGGAAAATCAAACCGCCCGCCACCACGACCAGCAGCCCCCACATCACCGTCTTAAACATGTCGGCTACGTTTTTCACGTCCAGCATGTGGCCGATTTCCGCCGGATTGTAGAGCGAGTTGTCGGTTCCCGGCAGGCGCAGATCTTCCAGCAGGTAGATAACGTCAGACGCCGGTTCGGGGCGCTGCAAATAGTCCAGGGTGGCTTCGGCCAGTTCCAGCCGTTCCGCCGGCGTAAAGCCAAAGCGGTCCGGCGCAATGCGCCCGTATTCCCAGGCGGGATAACTGGGGCTGTTCCAGGCGATGAGCAGGCGCACGGTCAGCGTGGTCAACAAAAATGGCGTGGCAATCACCACAAGCCAGCGGATAAAAGTTGGGAGTTTGGTCATTGTTTGTCCTTAGTCAGATAGTCTGATAGTCGGTTAATTGTGTGTTGCAGAGTTGCAAAGTTGCAAAGTTGCAAAGTGGCAGGGTGGCAGGGTGGCAGGGTGGTAAGGATCACCTCTACATCCCATCACCCCATCACCTCCACATCCTCACTGCCCCAGTCCGGGTAATCCCGCCGGTCCTTCGGAGAGCAGGTAGCGCAGGACGAGGGTATCTACGATGGTTTCCACGGGGGCGCGTTCGTCGGTGAAGATGACGTCTGAAGCGGCGGCGGGCACGAGGTTGGCGTGGGCCGTTTCCACAGCCGCCCGCAGCAGCGGATCGGCGGCGGAGTCGAGTTGGGCCAGATTTTGGGCCAGATTTTCTGGCGTGGTGGGCTGGTTGGTGGCGACCAGGATGGTGTTGAGCGAACCGGGCACGTCGATGGCGTGGATGGTGGGGAAGACGGTTTGCAAGGTGGCGGTCATGGCCTCAATCAGGGTGCGGTCTTCGGGGGCGCGGCCCACATTGACGGCGACCACGCCATCGGCCGTAAGATGCGCCTGCACCTCCTGGAAAAATTCGCGGGTAGTGAGGTGCCAGGGGATGTAGGGCACTTTGTAGGCGTCGATGGTGATGACATCGTATTTTTCGTCGAGCCGGTTGAGTTGATAACGGCCGTCGCCCACAATGGCGTTGATGTTGGGGTCTGTCAGGGCGAAATAGTCACGCCCGGCCTGGATGATGGCGGGGTCCAGTTCGATGCCGTCGATGGGGATGGGACCGAAGACGCGGGTGAACTGCTTGGGAATGGTGCCGGCCGCCAGGCCAATGACGGCGGCGTTTTCCACGCTGACGGGAGCGGCGTTAAAGTAGGGGGCCGCCAGCATGATGCTCCACACCGAGACGTTGTCCACGCGCCCGCCGTCGCAGTAAAAGGAGTGGAACGCCTGCCCTTCATTCAGCAGCAGGTAGTTGCAGTCGTCCCAGCGCACGACCTGCACATACTTGTAGGCAGATTCGGTCTCAAAAATCTGGCCTTCGTAGGCTTTCAGGCCGCCCTGGGCCCAGAGCAGGATAACGGGAATGAGCAAAATGGACAAAATGGTCAGGGCCAGCCCGGTTTTCTTTTGGGTCTGCCACAAGCCGATGAGACCGACAAGGAGAAGGATGCTGCCGAACAGAACGGCC
>JAWOGU010000143.1:0-11712 GCA_046496595.1 Chloroflexota bacterium | reverse complement strand
GCAGCCGGTTTCGGGCCACGCCATAGACAAACACATCCAATGACTTGTCCTCTTTTGTCCGCTGTTTTTCCTCACGCGCCGACAAATCTAAACGCACACGGCCGTTATCCCCATTGCCAATCACCGGCGTCTCCGGCAGCGCCGGACTTTGCTTCCGATTGCCCCGCACATTACGCGATTCACGCGGCGCCCGCACGTCATTCCGGTCCTTTGGCGTACGCGTGTCCCGGCGGCCAGTCACCGCCGACGACGTCACCAGAATCGTTTGCGTTTCATGCTGAATCTGCCCAGCCTCATCCCGAAAACGGAAATCCACATCAAACGGCTCGCCGCGCAGCATTGAATCCACCGATGACGTTACGTCACGGTGGACCAGCAGTTCATGGCGGCTTTGAATCTCCACCAACACGTCAAACGTAGGCGGCGCACGCCGTTCCAACACAGTCTTCTGCGTGCCGCGCCGCCGCGCTTCCTCGTCAGACAGCGTCACGCTTTCAATACCGCCTACCAGGTCAGACAGCGTCGGATTGAGCAGCAGATTTTCCAAGGTATGCCCATGCGCCGTGCCGATCAGCTGCACGCCGCGCTCGTTGATCGTGCGCGCCGCTTCCGCCTCTCGTTCCCGGCCGATTTCGTCAATCACAATCACTTCGGGATTATGATTTTCCACCGCTTCAATCATCGTTTCATGCTGATGAGAAGGACGCGGCACCTGCATCCGGCGGGCGCGCCCCACAGCGCGGTGCGGGATGTCGCCATCCCCGCCAATTTCATTGGAGGTATCCACAATCACCACGCGCTTTTTTTCGGCCAGCACCCGCGCCATTTCACGCAGCATCGTCGTTTTGCCCACACCAGGCCGCCCCAACAACAACACGCCATGCCCTTCTTCAATAATGTCGGCAATAATGTCGATGGTGCCATACACCGCCCGCCCTACACGGCAAGTCAAACCCACCACCTGCCCGCGCCGGTTACGAATACCGGAAATGCGGTGCAGCGTGCGGGCAATGCCGGTGCGGTTATCGTCGTCAAAATTGCCGATACAGGCCACAACTTCGTCTATTTCAGTTTGGGTGATCTCGTGGGAGTTAAGCAGATACTCCCCATCCACATACCGCGCCGTCGGCACGCGCCCCAAATCCATGACGATCTCCATGAGTTCGTCCTGACGTCCAATTTCTTCAATTCTATGGCGTACCCGTATGGGCAAAATCGTTAACAGCGCTTCCAAGTCTTCTCGGGCTTGGATCCCAGAATTCAGTTGTTCAAGTTGTTCTGTCATGAATGCTTGATTTTCCATTTTTTTGGGGGAACCGGTACTGGCCTACGATAGGCGCTGACGCCGGCACACCTTGGGTTTCGAGAACGGCCGTTGTCTCAGACAAGCCCTTCTTATGATGCTGCACCGTATGCTTCACCATCACAGCCTGGCTGTCCTTCAAGACAAAGCCAGTCCGCAGCAGTGGCCCTTGCAGCCAACTCTGATAACGGCGTACACAGCAAAAAACAGGCTGCGTTACACTGGGAATAATCTGGCGTAACGCAGCCGCCAGAATATCCTGCGCCCATGAATCCGCATTCGGATGCACAAAAAGACGCATCCACGAAGCAATCGTCCCGCTACGAATATGCACAAAAGCAACCAGTTCACCTGCTTCGCGCAGCACCCATACCTCGTCATCCGCCAGGGACGGCAGTGGCTCAACTAACTGCACCATCCGCGGTACCGTATTAGCATACAAGAGTTGAATATCCCAGTCATCTACATTCTGCCTGCGGCTCAGGGACAAAGAAGAATGGACATCTGTGTTCATATTATCAAGTACCCAGATATCCTGGCGCGTATAAACTACAAAACCAGCCTGCCGCAAAATAGGCAGATCATCGCCCGTTTCACTCACCTCAGCCACAAGACTGTAAATGCCACGTTTCCCAGTTTCAGCCACTGCCTGGTCCAGCAAAGCCAGCCAGATCGTCTCTTTTACCGTAAAATCCTCTAGATCGCCATTTTTTATGGATTCCCGTCCGTTTTTCCAGCCCAAGAAAAAAACGCGGGCATGAGGCGATTGCTCAATAACCTGCAATTGAATAAAACCGACAGCCCCACCCTGCCCACGCTTGCAAATCAGCGTCGGATAATCACCACTGATCATGCTAATTAACGCATCGCGCACCGGATGCGGATTATGCGTCAGGGCAGATTCAGTATGTAGGGAAACAGCGGTTTCGCTTAGCCGGCTAACCAGGGCCAGGTCGCGCAGGGCAAAGGGACGAATCATTAGACGAAGTGTAACAAGCGAATGACGCCAGATCAAGATCTCAAGGGGTAAATTTGCTTCAAACCTTAATGATGGTCAAGTTTACGAACAAGTCCTGCATTGGCGCGAGACGGCGCGGAGACAAAGTCGTTTGCCGTGTGCCTGCGCCGCCCCTCTGCCGCCACAGCAAAAGATTGGACCAATCTTCTGAGATTGGTCCAATCTAAACATGCAAGTTCTTCAATTCTTGTTCCTTATCAAGATCCATAACTGTGCTACAATTCACAAACAAAATCTGACATGCACGCAGATCAACCGACACGCCCCACTTTAAATACAAATTGACCTGCAACCAAAATCCAGATTAAGGTAAAATTTGTGTGACTATAAAGGTGTAGCCTGAGCGTTCGACTGAGCTCACGCCGAAGTCTTGTCGAAGGTGAAACCGGGCTTCGACAGGCTCAGCCCTCGTCTGGCTGTATAGTTACAAATTTGTTAACTCCGTTACATCATAAAAACCTGGAGGAGATTTTATGTCAAATCTTACCCTCACGATACGCGAAAGCCTGCGTTACCGCGGTCGCAGCGGTCACTGGAGTTGGGTCGCCCACCGGCTGTCCGGTTTAGCCATCCTCCTCTTCCTGACCATCCACGTTTGGGACACAGCCAACGCCCATTTTGCGCCGAATGTATATCAATGGTCCGTTGACGTCTTCAAATGGCCCCCCATTGCCATAGGTGAAATTCCATTGATGGCGGCCGTTTTGTATCATGCATTCAATGGTATCCGCATCTCAATTTTGGATTTCAAGCCAGAACTGTGGAAACACCAGAAGATAAGCACCCAGATTACCTGGGGACTGTTCCTCATCCTCTTCATTCCCATTGGCATTTACATGGCGTATGAAATGGTCCACTACTGGCAAGAGTTAGGCGATGCCTGGATGAAATTCCCCCGGCTGAGCGATTATTAAAAGGAGGGATACCATGACAACAACATCACCTGACATTACTGGCATCACCCACCGCAAAGTGCAAGTACACAATAACTTTGAACGTCTTGCCTTCCTGTTCATGCGCGTTTCCGGCGTGCTGCTCCTGGTTCTGGCAGTGGGTCACATGATGATTCAGCACGTTCTCAACAGTTCCACCAATCTCAGCATCATGTTTGTCGCTCAGCAGTGGAACTCCTGGGGCTGGAAAACATACGACATGCTGCTGCTCATCTTTGCCTATTTACATGGCATCAACGGCTTCCGCAACGTGTTGGAAGATTACGTCCACAATCGCAGTGCCATCAAGGTTATTAATATTGGTCTGGCAATCTTTGCTGTCATTACCATTATTTGGGCAGGTTTTGCCATCGCCGCTTTCAATCCTGAAGCGGCGATACAGGCAGTTGGGGGTTGAGGAATCGAGATATGGCAAACGTAAAAATTCACGAATTCGACGCAGTGATCGTTGGCGCTGGCGGGGCTGGCCTGATGGCTGCCTTATATGCCGGTAAAGCAGCCAACGTGGCGGTGCTTTCAAAACTGTATCCCACCCGTTCCCACACCGGCGCGGCGCAAGGCGGCGTTGGCGCTGCCTTGGGTAACATGGAGGAAGACAGTTGGGAATGGCACGCTTATGACACCGTGAAAGGCTCTGATTTCCTGGCCGACCAGGACGCCGTTGACGTGCTTTGCAAAGAAGCCATCCCCACGGTTATTGATTTGGAACACATGGGGCTGCCGTTCGACCGCTTCCCCAATGGCAGAATCTCGCAGCGGCGCTTTGGCGGACACACCAACAAAAACACAGGCAAGCCGGTGATGAGGGCCTGCCATGCCGCCGACCGCACCGGTCATATGATTTTGCAGACGCTTTACCAGCAGTGCATCAAAAACAAAGTGAACTTCTTCGATGAATTCCACGTCGTGGATTTGATTCGGGTGGATGATACGGTGCGCGGCGTGGTGGCAATTGAGATTGCGACGGGCGAGTTTCACATCTTCCACAGCAAAGCGGTGATGTTTGCCACCGGCGGCTGGGGCCGCTGCTGGCAGGTAACGTCTAATGCCCATTCCCTGACAGGAGATGGCGCAGCAATTTGCTTGCGGCGCGGCATCCCGTTGGAAGACATGGAGTTTTTCCAGTTCCATCCGACCGGCATTTTTAAGCTGGGCATTTTGATCACAGAAGGGGTACGCGGCGAAGGCGGCGTGCTGATTAACGGCAAGGGCGAGCGTTTCATGACCAAGTACGCGCCCAACATCAAGGATTTAGCCAGTCGTGACGTGGTCAGCCGGGCTATTTACCTGGAAGTGATGGCGGGTAACGGCATCAACGGCAAAAATTACGTCCACCTGGACATCACGCCAGAAACGGTGAACCGTTATTACAAAGAAGATGGCGAAGATCGGCGCATTGATCGCGCTTATATCGAAGCCAAACTGCCTGATATTGCAGACTTTACCCGTACTTATCTGGGCGTCGATCCGGTGACGGAGCCGATGCCGGTGCAGCCCACAGCGCATTATGCCATGGGCGGCATTCCCACAGATGCGGATGGGCGGGTATTGTTGGATGCAGGCAATATGGTGCTGCCGGGCTTGTATGCGGCGGGTGAAGCGGCCTGCGTTTCGGTGCATGGCGCTAACCGCCTGGGCACGAATTCGCTGACCGACCTGGTGGTTTTTGGCCGCTTAGCCGGACAGGATATGGCTGAGTTTTGCCAGAAGACGGCACTGCTGCCTTTACCGGCCGGCGCGGCGGACGAGGTGATGGCTGAGTTTGAACGTCTGCGCAGCAATACGGGCGGCGTGAAGATGGTGGATGTGCGCAGCAAAATGCAGACATCGATGACGGAAGGCGTCAGTGTGTTCCGCACGAGCGAGACGATTGGCAAGTCGCTTGAAGATTTGAAGGCGCTGCGCCAGGAATATCAGAAGGTTGAGATTCAGGATAAGGGCAAGATTTTTAACAGCGACCTGCTGGAAACGTGGGAGTTGGGTTGTTTGCTGGAACTGGCTGAGGTAACGGCCGTTTCCGCCATAGCCCGTCCTGAAAGCCGCGGCGCCCATGCCCGTGATGATTATCCCGAACGCAACGACGCCGAATGGCTCAAGCATACCCTCTGCCACAAAGTGAGCGAAGGCAAATACCGCCTGGACTACAAACCGGTGACATTGGGCCGTTATGAACCCAAACCCCGGGTTTACTAATTCTAGGAGACAATCATGCAAGTACAATTACGCATCCGTCGTTTTAATCCTGAGAAAGATAAAAAAGCGTACTGGGCTGATTACACCCTGGATAACGTCGATCCAACCGACACCGTGCTGGATGTACTCAACCGCGTGAAATGGGAAATTGATGGCACCTTGTCCCTACGCCGTTCCTGCGCGCACGGGGTTTGCGGTTCAGACGCCCTGCGCATCAACGGCGCCAACGCCCTGGCCTGCAAAACATTGGTCAAACGCATGGGCAGCGGCGACAGCGTCAAAATCCAGGTTGAACCCCTTTTAGGGCTGCCGGTACTCAAAGACCTCATTGTGGACATGGAACCTTTTATGGCCCACTACCGCGAGGTGCTGCCCTTCTTCATCAACGACTCGCCGCCGCCAGCCGATGGGCGCGAGCGCTTGCAATCACAAGAAGATCGGATGCGCTTCGACGATACCACCAAGTGCATTCTTTGCGCCTGCTGCACCTCTTCCTGCCCCAGTTTCTGGGCCAATGGCAAGTATGTGGGGCCGGCCTCCATCGTTCAGGCGCATCGTTTTATCTTCGACAGCCGGGATGAGGGCGCGGAAGAACGTTTGAAAGTAATGGGAGATGCCTTCGGCGTGTGGCGCTGCCGCACAGTTTTCAACTGCACCAGCGCCTGCCCGCGTGACATTGAGGTCACAGAAGCGATTGCTGAAGTGAAAAAAGTCCTGGTAAGCGGCGAAATTTAGTCCGGTTTGCTCGATATAGTTTCCATTAAGCCAGTGTTTCCGGGTGAGACATTGGCTTTTTCTTTTCAACAGGATGGGGCAGTCCGATTTGATTAATCGGGGCGACTACCGAGTCCGTTGCCTTCGACAAGCTCAGGCGACAAGCTCAGGCAGCAGGCCCGGCAGTCACAAATCGTGCTGTATTTATGGAGGAGAAGCGTATGCTTTCAGCTCGTTTTACGACAGCGCTCAGTGTGACAACTGAGTTACACGTTTATCAGGAACGCAAGGGAAACGGTGAACCTTATGTGGCTCATCTATTGGCCGTTACTAGCCTGGTATTGGAGAATGGCGGCACGGAAGATGAAGCGATTGCTGCCCTGCTGCACGATACGCTTGAAGACCAGAGTCACCAGTTTGCCGGCGGCGCCGATGCCCTGCGCGGCTATATTCAGGATCGGTTTGGGGCGCGGGTTCTGGAGATTGTGGAAGCGTGTACCGATGCGGATGTGCGGCCCAAGCCGCCCTGGCTCAAACGCAAGACGGACTATCTAAATCATCTGGCGGCGGCGGATGCTTCTGTGCTGCTGGTTTCATGTGCGGATAAGGTGCATAACGGCCGTTCCATTCTGAGAGACTACCGCCAAATTGGGGAAGCGTTATGGCCGCAATTTAAGGGAGGGAAAGAAGGCACGTTGTGGTACTACCATTCACTGGTAGATGCATTCAGCAAAAATCCGGCGTCCCCGCCGCTGCTGCTGGCTGAGTTAAAGCGAACGGTAGCGGAAATTGAGCGTTTGGCTGGCGCCTCCCCCGGTGACCTATAACTTCCCGGAGGTTCGGAACCTCCGGGAAGGAGAACCCCATTTCGTAACCGCGGTAAGGATACCGCGGCGCGGCTACAACCACTTTTCCGACAAACCACTTATGGCCGCCAGATTTCAAACTTATCCAGGATAGAGCCGCCTATAAATTCACGCAGAATCGAATCACTGGCAATGTAATCCAGCGCTTCCCCCGGAATCGGATCGAACCATTGCAAAAAAGCCAGCAGCCGGTTGGCTTCCACCCGCGCCGGATGCCCTGGTTCCACCTGCAAGAGCAGCGGCTGCGCCAACGCTTTTAACACCGACTGCTCATACACCAACGCCGAGTTAAAAAAGACGTCGGCATTGTTCTGGTGGGGGAAAATGTAGAGCCGTTCGCCGCGGCGCACACTGGGCCAGCGGGAGATAGTGTCAGTAGCCGTATAACCGCGATGGGCAGCGTCGCGCACGATGCGGCGCAGGAGGCGGGTATCGGTCGTCGGTACGCGGTTATGGCGATCCAGGTTCAACTGGGTGAGCGCGGAGATGAAAACGCGGTACATGGCATCAGGGGGGATGCCTGCTACCAATTTGGGATTTAGACCATGAATACCCTCAATGAGAATGACATGATCGGGACCGATGCGCAGTTCGTCGCCCCACTCCCGCTGACCGGACAAGAAGTTAAAACGGGGTTGGATGATGGTTTCCCCGGCTAACAACTGCTGAAGCTGCCGCAGCAGCAAGGAGACGTCCACCGCTTCCAGCGCTTCAAAATTAAAGTCACCATTTTCGTCGCGGGGGGTGTCGTCACGGTTGACAAAATAATTGTCCATGGCGATGGTAATGGGATGGATGCCTTGCGCCAGAAGCTGTACCGCCAGCCGTTTGCTAAAGGTGGTTTTGCCAGAAGAGGACGGACCGGAGATCATAACCAGTTTGACGTGGGGTCTTCTATCGGCGATTTCGGTGGCGATGGCGGCGAGCTGGCGCTGGTGGAAAGCTTCGGCGACGAGGATGACTTCCTGACAACGGCCGTTCTTCAAGCCATCGTTCAGCGCCGCCACACTCGGTACGCCGATGATGCTCAACCAGGCGTTGTAATCCTGAAAAACACGCGCCAGACGTGGTTCATCTTCAAACGGCTGGAGATAATTGGGGGCATGGCGGCGCGGAAACTGGAGGATGAAGCCGTCTGTGTAGTGCCGTAAGGCAAACAGGTCCAGATAACCGGTAGACGGCACCATAAAACCATGGAAATAATCGCGGAATTCCCCCAGTTCGTACAGCGTCAGATAATCCTTACGCCGTCGGGCAAACAGTTCTGCCTTCTCAGTATCGCCATTGTCCACAAAAATTTGCACGGCTTCGTCCAGCGGAATGGTGATTTTGTTGAAGGGCAAATCCTGCGCCACCAGTTCATGCATACGTGCTTCCAGGGCCGCCAGCTCATCATCCGTCAATCTGACGCCATCGGGCCGTTCGCAGTAATAACCGCCAAACGGCATGGAGTGCTGAATGGTGATGGTTTGTCCCGGCAGTACGTCAGCCGCTGCCGCCACCATCAAAAAACTAAGGGACCGGCGGTAAATTCGCGCCCCGTCCGCATCGCCAATATCAACGGGAACGACTTTGGCGTCGAGCAGCAGTGGATGAGCCAGTTCACGCAGGCTGCCATCACAAAAAGCAGCCACGATATGCTGTTTTTTGATGTCTTCTTCTGCCGCAAATTGCAAAAATTCTTCAATGGTGGCGCCTTTGGGGCCGTCGAAGGCACGGCCGTTTTGGAAACGAACCTGTACCGTGTCTCGAACGGGGGCCGGTTGGATGTGGTGCATGTATTACTCCTGATTCAATCTGCGCTAATCTGCGGATCAATTCTTTAAAATTTTGGAGCTGCTGAGTTCAATCAATGTGTAGATATTGGCAGATCAAGGCGATGCTGTCGGTAACGGCCGTTTCCAGCTTCTGCTGTATCGCCCCCACCGGCACATTTTGAAAAACGTGCGCTTCCATCCAATCCGTATCATCCAGATTGGCGGCAAACTCAGCCGGGGACATTCCCAAACGACCGGCGTAGACGTTGATCGTTTCCAGCTCGCCGGTTGGTTCCAATTGAGTGGTTAATTGATGCTGCCACTGGCAAAGCGCCTCGTCTGAGACAAAGGGCAGCCAATGGTCTGGCTGAGCGGCGGACAGGGTGGAAACGGCCGTTTCCGGCAGCGCTTCGTACGCCAGTTTATCCAGATACGTCAGCACAATGTGGTGAACCATGCGCCGTTCATCCCGTCCATCGGCCCACTGCTTCGCATTGACAAAATAAGGCATCAATATATCCCGGAACCAGATGAGATCATACAGCAAATGCACACTGTAGGCCGCCACGAACATGGCCTGGGCCGGCGGCAGCCCCAGACCATCCGCCAACTGCGGGTACTGCGCCAGCATACGTGGATAAGCCAGGTTGTCCGTCGCCGGCGGCACGTCGTAAAAATGAGTTTGTTCGCGGGAAATATGCGCCACTTCCTGGCAGTCCGGAGCCACGCTGCCCAGGTAAAAAGCAGGCCAGAAATCATTGAGACTGGCGGCTAAACGGCCGTTTTCCCCTGCCTGCGCCCGAATCAATTCCGCAATGTGTAAATGCATAAAAGGTGTTGGCATAGGGGAAGAATTTTATAATGATCCACCAAAGACGCCAAAAACGACGCTCGGCCGAGTTCTTAACGATCACCCGCCGGGCAGCCCGAGGGGGCGAACCAGCGGGTGCTGGCATGGCCGCGCAAACGTTCCAGACTGGGCAGGCAGGCCAGCAGCACACGCGGATTGCTGTTGTCAGTTTTTACCCCAGACTCACCGCCCAGGCGGGCTTGCAGCGGCGCTTCCACTTCGTCGCTGTCGCCAAACACCTGCGGTTCCGCCTCCACAGGGGCCACCAGCACCACCGGCGCCGCATACCCCTTTACATAATAAGCATGACCACCACTGTCTACGTAATCAAAAACAATGTGTTCGCCATAGGTGCGCAGTCCGGAAACCGGCTGGCTGCCCAACACCAGCAGCTGCTCATTAGGTATGTTGCCGTGCCGTAGTTCAATAGCAATCGTCCATTGGGCAGCAATATCAGGTGAGATACCGTTGCGGGTGGCAATTGCCCGGCCGTAATTGTTTAAGACGCTGGTGGCGTAACGGCGCGGTACCCGATTGTCCACATTCTCCCAACCGCCGCTGTAGGCAGCTAAAGCCGAGTACAGATCGCCGCCCGCCTGCCGCACCACGTCGGCCAAAATGGCGACCCCCCAACGCAAATTGATAGCCGGATTCGCCAGATCGTCGGCGGAGGGGCGAAATTCCATGCCGGGACCGGTGGGCATGACGCCCATCAAACCAACCGCCCCCTTCTGGCTGGTGGCGCGGTAGTCGCCGTCAGATTCTTCTTTGATGACAGCGGCAATGAAGTCGGGGTCCAGGCCGTATTCATCAGCCAGGACGCCAATGTGGAACGCCCACTCCTGAATCGCCGGTCCCCAGATTTCGGAGATGATGAGGTCTTCGTCTTGCAGCGGCGTCTGCGCCTGCGCGGAGGCTGCCGCCGACGGCGCCTGCACCCCCAACAAACTCAAAAGCAGCAGCAGTACGGCGCACTGAACCATGGTAGTCGCTGCCTGCGCTTGTCGAGGGCAGCCGGGCTTCGACAGGCTCAGCCCGCGGTCCTTCAATCGTTTCCAGGCGCTCATCATTGAGTGTCCAACAGCGAAAAGTCGAAGGTGGTGGTGGCTGGCGGCACGCGCCACCATGACACCTGGGCTGAACGTAACGGCCGTTTCACCCCCGTCTCCCCCGCTTTCGCCACTCTCACTGCCACGCTCGTGTCCGCATCCGGCAGCAAAATGGCAGCCAGGCGCACGCCCTCAGCCAGCGGCGCGTTGACATCCGTATAGGCGTAACAGGGCAGGCGGCTCACCAGCTCCAGGCTGCGTACAAACAACTGGGTCTCGCTGCCGTCCAGGTCGAAACCAAAAATTTCGGCGCGTGGAAACTGGTCGCCCTGTTCGCGCAGAAAGTCGTAAATTTTTAGGCCGCTGATTTCTTTGCCCCAATCGTCGAGCAAAACGGCGGGCAGCACATGGTCCTCAGGACCGCGCACCACGACGGCATAACGCAAATAGAGCGAAACGGCCGTTTTCGTTTCCGGTTCCGCATTGAGCAGCAGCAGGGCAGAACGGCCGTTTTCCGTTAATAATGACCCGTGAATGTGTTGGTGAGCAGCTTTCATGATGTTTAATCAAGCAGTCTGATAGTCAAATAGTCGGTTAGTCTGACAGTAATCCCGCTCCCTGAGCTTGTCGAAGGGGTATCGGTTTCGACAAGCTCAACCGGCGGAGCGTCGGTTTCGACAAGCTCAACCGGCGGGGTGAATGGTTACGTCTGACAATACCAAATCCCGCGCCGCCTGACAAGCGGATCTTTGTTGCGAATTTGCCTTCCCCTGTCTATCATACCTGTGAACAATCAATATCACGCCAAGACGCAAAGCTGCAAAGCTTGCTCTGCGCTTCCGCGTCTCCGCGGTTAACCTCTATGGAGAGAACATGGATGATCTAACTAAAAAACTAGAAGAAGCCCGCCGTCTGCGCGACGAAGATGAACTGGAAGAGTCCCAGGCCATCTTGCTGGACCTGCTGGACAAGTATCCCGACAACCCCACCGTCCTCTACGAAGTGGGCG
>JAWOGU010000074.1:0-9540 GCA_046496595.1 Chloroflexota bacterium | reverse complement strand
GATTGAAGCTCGATGGCGAGCGCCCAATCTTTAATCTTTATTCATCAGTAACTATACAGCCAGACGAGGGCTGAGCCTGTCGAAGCCCGGTTTCGCCTTCGACAAGCTCAGGCTACACCTGTATAGATACATTCATCAATCTTTTAACCATCGCGCCGCATCCAGTGCATGGTAGGTAATAATCAAATCCGCCCCGGCGCGTTTGAAACTGAGCAGCGCTTCCAGGACGGCGTTTCGTTCGTCCAGCCAGCCGTTGGCGGCGGCGGCTTTGACCATGGCGTATTCGCCGCTGACATTGTAGGCCGCCAGCGGGAGTTCTGGAAACGCCTCGCTGACAGCGCGAATCACGTCCAGGTAGGGCAGGCCCGGTTTAACCATGAGGAAATCCGCGCCTTCGGCCACGTCAATGGCCGCTTCGCGCAGCGCTTCACGCACGTTGGCGGGGTCCATCTGGTGGCTTTTGCGGTCGCCGAACTTGGGCGCGCCGTCGGCCGCGTCGCGGAAAGGGCCGTAAAAGCTGGAGGCGTATTTGACGGCGTAGGACATGATGGGCAAGTCGTGGTAACCGGCGGTGTCCAACGCAGCGCGGATGGCGGCGACCATGCCATCCATCATGCCGCTGGGGGCCACGATGTCCGCCCCAGCGGCGGCGTGGGAGATGGCAACTTTGGCGAGAATGTCCAATGTTTCGTCGTTGAGGATATCGCCAGCCGGGTTGAGCAGGCCGCAGTGCCCGTGGTCGGTATATTCGCACAGGCAGACGTCGGTGATGACGATGAGGTCGGGAACGGCCGTTTTAATCGCCCGAATCGCCTGCTGCACGATGCCGTCAGCGGCAAAGTTTTCCAGTCCAACCGGGTCTTTCTGCGCGGGCAGGCCAAACAAAATCACCGCCGGCACGCCCAATTTGGCCGCTTTTTGCGCCTCCACCACCGCTTCGGCCACGGAGAGTTGGGCGATGCCGGGCATGGAACCGATAGGTGTACGCCCATCGCCATGCCGCACAAACAGTGGGTAGATGAAGTCGTCGGGACTGAGATGATTTTCACGCACCATTTGGCGCAGAACGGCCGTTTTGCGCAGGCGGCGTGGTCGCATAGGTAGAGAGGGATGGTCTGTTGTCATAATGTTTACATAAATAAAGATTAAAGATTAAAAAGTGGGTTTGCTGCCAATCCTTCGGTACACTCAGGACAGGTTCTTCAATCTTTAATCTTTGCTTTTCAGGTAGTCAACAATCGCTTCTATCAAGCCATCAATGGTGTATTCCTCCGGCATGATGTGGACGGTAAGGCCAAATTTTTGCGCCTCGTCGCGGGTGACGGGACCGATGCAGGCGATGGTCGTTTTTAGACCTCCGAGGTTTTTAGAACCTCGGAGGTCTTGGGCGGCGACAATTTTCAAGAAGTTACGCACGCTGGAGGGGCTGGTGAAAGTGAGCACGTCGAAGCCCTGTTGTAGGTCAACGAGAGATTCTGGGGTGGGAACGGCCGTTACCGTATCATACAGCGCCACATCCACCACTTCAGCCCCCTGCTCGCGCAGCAGCGCCACAATTTCCGGGCGGCCGATTTTGGCGCGGGGCAGCAATACCCGTTTACCGGTCAGATCGCCCAATCCCAACGCCAGCTTCTCCCCGGTAAACTCCTCCGGCATAAAATCAACCGGGACGCCTTTCTCAGACAGGGAAACGGCCGTTGCCGAACCCACCGCCGCAATTTGCGGAAGATTGAAGAACTCGTCTTGAGCTTGTCGAAAGATTAAAGATTGAAGATTATATATAGACTGTAAATCTTTAATCTTTAATCTTTGTTCTTCCAATCTTTCAAAAAAGAACTTCGCCGCATTCACACTGGTAAACACCAGCCAGTCAAACTGCTCAATTTGGTCCAGGGCGGTATCCAGTTCAGGGGCGGGCAGCGGCTCGAACCGGATGACGGGGAAAACGACCGGTTCCGCGCCGCAGGCGGCCAGTTTGTAGGCAAAATCCTGCGCCTGCTCTGGCGAGCGGGTGACGACGATGCGCTTGCCGGATAATGGGGGCTGGGGTTTAGGCGTTAGCGATTGGGGATTAGGGACTGTAAACTGTCCACTGTCCACTGTAAACTGTCCACTGTCCACTGTAAACTGCCCACTGTCCACTGCCGCCAAAAACGCATCCGCGCCTTGAGCTTTGGCCTGGGCAGCCAACTGTTGGGCAAGAGCTGTGGGATCACTGCCCTGTCCGGCTACTTTAATAACCTGCGCCCCATCTATGGCAGCCACCAACGCCTCTAACCGAATAGTTTCCTTTGCGTCCTTTGCGTCTTTGCGTTGAAGAATCTCTGCGTAGGCGGCGATGGGGGCAGAACAGCCCCCGCCCAGGGCTTTGAGGAAGGTGCGTTCGGCGGTAACGGCCGTTCTCACCCCTTCATCCTCAATCGCAGCCAGCAAAATCAGCGTGGTCTCGTCAGCAGCGCGGCACTGCACCGCCAGCGCCCCCTGCCCCGGCGCAGGCAGCATCACGTCCAGCGGCAGCCACTGCGTGACAAGATGTTCCAGCCCCAGGCGGCGCAGTCCCGCTTCCGCCAGAACGGTGGCGTGGTACTGGCCCTCGGCTACTTTGCCGGCGCGGGTCTGCACGTTGCCGCGAATCGAACGAATTTCCAGGTCCGGGCGGGCGGCCAACAGTTGGGCGCGGCGGCGGTTGCTGCTCGTGCCCACGATGGCGCCGGGCGGCAGCGTCGCCAGCGTCCAGCCTTCACGAGCAACCAGGCCATCGCCCACCGGCGCGCGGCTGGTCACAGCGCCCAGCGTCAGACCAGGCGCGTTTTCCACCGGCAAATCCTTCAACGAATGCACGGCGATATCGATGAGACCTTCGCGCAGCGCCGCTTCCAGTTCGGCCGTAAATAGCCCTTTGCCGCCAATTTGGGGCAGCGGCGTATCCAGCGTTTTGTCGCCCTGCGTTACAAACGGCTCGATGCGGCATTCCAGCCCAGGCCAGGCCGCTTGCAGCCGTTCGATAATGTGGTGGGTCTGCCACAGCGCCAGTTTAGAGGTGCGGGTGCCGATTTTGAGGGATTGGGTCGTTGTCATGGATTCATTCAAAAAGATTAAAGATTGAAGATGAGGGGTCTTGCTAGACAGCAATCTTTAATCTTTATTTTTTAGTCTCCGGTTAGCCCAAACAACTGGCGCACGGTGCTGGCGTAGTCAACGGCCGTTCCGTTGGCGGCCTGGGTGCGCAGTTGTTGGGTGGGTTCGTGCAGCAGTTTAGTCACCAGCGAGCGGGTCAGGTGCTGGAGTTGGTCTAAGGTTTGGGCATCAACGTCGCCCAGGTGGCGCAGGGTGCGCTCCAATTCGCGCTGGCGGATGGCTTCCGCCTTTTGGTGCAGGTCGGCGATGAGCGGCTGCACCGTCAGCGTGCGCAGTTCCAGTTGCAGGCAGGCCTGTTCTCCGGCCAGAATGAGTTCCACCTGCGGGATTTCCGCCTTGCGGGCGTCCAACGATTCGTCGAGCGTGGCCTGCAAATCATCCACGTCAAAAAGATGTACGCCGGGGATGTCACGCGCCGCCGGATCAATGTCGCGGGGCACAGCGATGTCGATGAGAAGTAACGGCCGTTCCACGCGCATCTTCATCACCTCAGCCACAGTCTGGCTGGACAGCACCGGCGCCGGCGACCCCGTGGCGCTGATCACCACGTCGGCGGCGGCCAGGGCTTGGGGCAGTTCGTCCAGGCCGTAAGCCCGGCTGCCACTTTCGGCGGCCAGCGTCTGGGCGCGGGCGCGGGTGCGATTGGCGACGCTGATGCGAGTAAGACCTCGTGCGCGCAGGGCTTTCAGCGCCAGCCGCGCCATCTCGCCGGAGCCGATGATGAGAAATTGTTTGTCGTCCAAATCACCGGCGATCTGTTTAACCAGGGCAATAGCCACCGAACTGATGCTGGCGGGATTGCTGCCGATGGCGGTTTCGGTGCGCACCCGTTTTCCGCTGCGGATGGCTGCCGTAAACAGAGCGTCGAGCATCGGGCCAATGGTGTGGGCCTGCACGGCGGCCATGTAGGCGTCCGTCACCTGCCCCAAAATTTGCGGTTCACCCAGCACCAGCGAATCCAGACCGGCGGTGACTTGGAGTAAATGGGAAACGGCCGTTTCGCCCTCATACAAGTAAACCTGCTCCCCCATCGCCTGCAAATCAGCAGAATGAATGTTAGCCAGCAAATCTACCAGCAGTTGCCGCGGCTCCTCAAATGGTTCCACAACGGCGTACAATTCCATGCGGTTACAGGTGGAGAGAATAACGGCTTCACTGATGGCGGCAAAGCGGCCGACATCGCTGACAATGCCGTCATCGAGCAAAGGCAGTAAATGACCTGCATCCCTCAACGAACAGCGCAGCCGTTCCCGCACTTCTAGCGGCGCGGTGCGGTGGCTAAGCCCCAGGCAGACTATCTGACGAGCTGACATCATACACCTCGGCGATCCCCAATTGCACAGTGTTTAACAAGGTATTGATCCGGCGCAGCAGCCGTATGTTAGCGTCTGGCTTGATGCGTGTGTTTTCAGGAAGCTGCAAAGCCGTCTCCAGGAGCATGTCACGGAAAAACATAGACGCTTCCAAAGCCTCGGTCAACGGCAAATTGGCCTGCAAGCCAATCTGCCCATACTGGCGGCCAATGTTGGCAGCCTCATGCAGAATCGTCCCGCCGTTCTCGTCGGAGAGATACTGCATGGTCAGCCCCAACAGCTGCCGCCCCAGCACGCGGTACTGAGTGCGGGCAGCATCGTCAAACGTGGTAATCCACGGCTGATCCTGGCGCACCACAATTTCCTGCCGCGCCTGCGTCAGCGCCTTGTCCGCCCAGGCCGTCTCAATGGGGTTGGCGGCTGTGTGGCGCCGCTGCCGGGCAAATTGGGCAATGTCTGCGGCGGCAAAACGGCGGTGTCCGCCCGGCGTCAGCAGCACGGGGATCTCCCCGTGATCCGCCCAGCGGCGCAGGGTGGTGATATGGACCCCTAATTGTTTGGCGGCTGCGCTCAAAGACAGCCATTCGTCGGTTTCAGGTAGTGGCGTCATAACAAATCTTTAAGAGTGGCAGAGCGGCAAGGTGGCAAGGTTCTTCTGCTTTTTGCCTTTATCCTTCTGCCTTTTGCCTTATCCTTTCAAGCGCCTTGCGCGCTGTTTCCTGCCCCTGGTGGACGCAGTCCGGAATGCCGATGCCGCGGTAAGGGCTGCCTGTGACGAAGAGGCCGGGGGGCAGGGCGGCTTCGATGGCGGCCACACGGTCCAGGTGGCCTACGTCGTACTGCGGGTTGCTGCGCGGCCAGCGGTAGATGCGGTGGAACAGGGGATCAGCTTCCAGTTTCATGATTTCGCGCAGTTCGCGGCGCACAGTGCGCAGCAGTTCGGCGTCGTCCACCTCCATCATGTCCGGGGTGCGCGAGCCGCCAAAGAAAACGCGCAGCAGGGCATGGCCGTGTGGGGCGCGCTGGTCGAACTTGGTGGAAGTCCAGGTGATAGCGTTGATCCGCCGCTGTTCACTGCGCGGAATGACAATGCCAAACCCATCGAGCGGGTGGTTGACATCTACCCGCCGGTAGCCAAGTGAAACAGTGCCGGTGCTGACGTAACGAATCTGGTTGAGCGCCGCCGCCGCCTCAGGCGCTAAATCGGCTAACAGGTGCGCCGCCACGAAGGCGGGCACAGCCAGGACGACGGCGCCGGCGGTGAGGGTGGAGCCGTCGTTGAGTTTAAGATTAAAGACCTTGCCTTGTGCCTGGCCAGTGACGTTGGTTTCGACAAGCTCAACCAACTCCGAAGGCTCAACCAACTCCGATGTGTTCAATCTTTGATCTTCAATCTTTATGTGAGTAACGGCCGTTTCCAACCTCAAATCTCCCGTCAATCTGCTCTGTATCTCAGCCACAAACGCCTCCATGCCCGGCTGCATCGACATGAACATAGACGTTTTGGCAGCGGAACCGTTGCTGCTCGCGTTTGGACCGCTCTTTTGGCCCGCCAGCATCCCTTTCGTCAGGCTGCCAAACTTTTGCTCAATGGCGCGGAAGCGGGGAAAGGTCGCCAGCAGGCTCTGCTGCTCCGCGTCGGCATTGTAGATGCCCGACATGAGCGGCTCGGCGATTTTGTCCAGCGCCTCAGAACCGAGGCGGCGTTGGATGAACTGCGCCAACGTTTCGTCTTCGTCGTCGCTTTTGGGCGGGATGAAGAGGTCCAGCCCCATGCGCAGCTTGCCCAGGGGTGAAATCAGCGGCGAGAGGGCGAACGGCTTGATTTTGGTAGGCACGATGAGCATGACACCGTCGGGCAGCGGCGTGGGTTTGCCTTTGTGGAGCACAAAAGTTTTGCGCCGGTGGTCGTTGGTGGGCAGCAAGGCGTCGTCCAGGCCCAGTTCACGCGCCAACTGCAAGGCCCATGGCTTTTGCGTGATGAAGGAATCCGGCCCGCCTTCCACGACAAACGGCTCGTCGCTGAATTCGCTGACGGTTTCGGTGAGGATTTTGCCGCCCCAGCGGTCGGACTTTTCCAGCAGAGTGTAGGTAAGGGGCAGCCCGGCTTCTTGTGCCGTTTTCTGCAAGTAGTAAGCGGTCGCCAGTCCGGCAATACCGCCGCCGATGATGGCGATGTGGGTGTGGGTCATAGGGAAACGGCCGTTTCTTCCCAGCCGTGCGGGATGTAGGTGCAGAATGGTTCTTCCGCCAGGTAGTCGCCGACCATGCCGTAGGAGCGGGCGCGGCAGCCGCTGCATAGTTTCTTGAATTCGCAGACGCCGCATTTGCCACCGAGCAGGTCCACGTCGCGCAGTTCGGCGAAGAGCGGCGAGTTTTCCCAGATGTCCTGGAAACCCTGCCCGCGTACATTCCCGGCTTCCACCGGCAGGTAGCCGCAGGGAAACACTTCGCCGCGATGGCTGATGAAGGTGACGCCGGTACCCGCCAGGCAGCCTTTGGTGGCGGCGTTCATGGCGTGTCGGCCCTGACCACCTGGATGGCCGGGATGACCGCCGGTGGCGGTGTTGCCGCCGTGTTCCTGACGATGCATGGATAACGGCCGTTCGCGCACAATGCCGTTCCGCTTTTCCTCTGCCTGCCGCTGGCGCACAATACGGAAGTAATGCGGTGCGCAGGTCGCTTTCAGCTCAATGCCGCCTTCCATTTCGGCGTCGTACATCCAGTTCAACACCCGTTCGTATTCGTCCGGCAAAATCTGCTGGTCCGGCGCGATTTCTACGCCGCAGCCCACCGGCACCAGCAAAAAGAGGTGCAGCGCCACCGCCCCAATGCCTTTTGCCAGCGCCAGTGTTTCCGGCATCTGGTGGGCGTTGTGGCGCGCCACCGTGGTATTGATCTGGTACGGCAGCCCCACGTCGCGCAAATGGCCGATGCCTCTCATGGCGGCGTCAAACGCCCCAGGTCCGCGAAAAATGTCGTGTGTGGGCGCATCCGCCCCATCCAGACTGATGCTGACGCGCTTGACGCCGGAATCTTTGATTTTCTGGGCAGCGGCGGCGTTGATGAGCGTGCCGTTGGTCGCCAGGGCCACAATCAAACCGGCCTCTGTAGCGTAGTGGGCGATGTCGAAGATGTCGGGGCGGAACAATGGCTCTCCACCGGACAACACGAAGATCGGCCGGCCAAAGGCGGCGATCTGGTCAACCATGTCAAACACTTCGGCGGTGTTCAAATCTTGCGGGACCAGTTGATCAGCGACGGTGATGCGGCGGCAGTGGATGCACTCTAAATTGCAGCCGGCGGTGCTTTCCCAAAAGATCAGCCGGGGCGGAGGATAAGCGGATGTTTCCATATAGACTCCTTCTCTCTTCTTGTCGGCGTAATATTAGCAAAGAATAGCAAATCTATGCAAATCTATGCATGGTTTTACTATATCTGGATTAAAAAGAGCTGAAAGATGACATTTGTCACATTTTTGGCATGACATTGGGAGGCAGAGCGAGAGCTAGAAGAGATGGGCGATAACGTTCTGGGGAACTTTTTCGGTGCGTCTGGCTCCGTTATTGGGCAGACAGGTGGTGGAGGCGGTAGTAGGGTACGGTTTTGGGTTCCAGGACGCCGCAGGAGGGGAAAACGGGGCCGGTCCTTTCCTCAATGATGTCAATTTGGAAAATCTGACCGGCATCGGGGTGGCGAAATTGCACAACCCAATCGTTCGCTTGCCCTGGGATGGTGCGCAGGTGTTCAAAAGCTGTCAAACCGGTCTGGTTGAGGTGCTGGCAAAGGTAATATTCGGCGGCCTGGGTGACGGCATCATAATTGACGCGACCGCGCAGGCAGGGCAGGAAGAGCTGCTCGTTTTGCTGCGCGGCAAGAAAGCCGGGAACATCGTTTAGGGTGACGCGCCCGTAGCTGATGCCTGCGGGAAAGGTGACAAGCGTTGGCGCAAACCGATGTCCGCCAAGATGGGTGGTTTGCCAAACGGCCGTTCCCGCCACATTTGCCAACGCCTGATACAAAACCATGCCAAATTTCGCGCAGCAGCGATCTCGTTTGCCGTTGGTACACACCAGGAACAACGATTCCAGACTCAGATTGGGGCTGTAACGCGCCGCGCCATTGGCTACAGCCGCCAAGTCCAAATCGAGCAGTTCCTCGTATTCGGCAAACTCAAAACGGTAGAGGCGTGGGTTTTGCGCGTCCGGGATACTGACAAAGCAGCGATAGGGTTCATGGTATGGCGTCTGGCGTATGAACTGCAAACGGCCGTTTACACCCTTCAACTGTTCATCCAGCCACATTTTTACTGAGACGGGTAACGTATTGTCACGGGTCGCTTCCGCCTGCCAGAGCTGGCGATACTCCAACAGCACCCACACCGGCGCGGAAACGGCCGTTCCCGCCATAAACTCTTCATTTTCGAGCGAGAGCTGCGCGCAGTAAAAATCGGCGGGGGGTGGAATCGGGTTTGTCATATCTGGGCGTGAGGCGTGATGCGTGATGCGTAAGGGTTTTTCACGCATCACGCATCACGTATCTCATTTGGCCCTGGTCAGCATGGGCAGCACATAAATGGCAATCAGCCCGGCCACGACGTGGGTGAGCATGAGAACGATAACGGCCGTTAGCGTCGTACCCGGCATCACGTTGGCAAAATACAGGCCAAGGTCCGGTATCATCGACAGCGCCAGGACAATCCAGGCCACCCGCTTGTAAGTACGAATGGGCCGTTTCGCTTTCGCCGCCAAAATAGCGTACACAATCACGCCGCCCAGCACGCCAACCACCGTGAACAGGGAAACCCGCCACGGCTGTAAAGGTTCAAATTCCGGCGGAATCTCCACCAGCAGATTCGCCAGCCACACTAAAATCAGATTGCCCACCACCGCCAGGGCGATGGTGATCAATCCGCCCAGCCAGATACGGCTGGTTTTCACTTCCTTCGGGGCGCTTGTTAGACTCATTTTTTAATCTCCTTTTGATTTGGGCGCGAAGCGTGATGCGTGATGCGTGAAAACCCTTACGCATCACGCATCACGCATTAAAGATGGATAATGACTCAAAAATTCCTCGGCAAACGGCCGTA